>CANJRI010000038.1 GCA_947476555.1 Caulobacteraceae bacterium | reverse complement strand
TGCGTGAACGGGCCCACATCAAACGCCAGACCATCCAACATCGGCGCTTGCAACACCGCAAAATCGCCGCCTAAATATCAACCCCAGATGAGGCCATCTCTCCGCTAAATCCGGACCCCACCTGTCTCAAAACATCTGACGACGTACAAGACGGCGGGTGAACGGAAAAGGTCTGTTTCTGCGAGCTCAAACCCTGCCCGCAACGCGGGTCTGGGGTGGGTCCGCAGCATGCCCGCAACCTTGATGTCAGGCCCTAATTGTGGCTTATAGAAAGGTTACAGTCGGCCCGATGAGCCAGGACTATTTGGGAGCTTTAGATGAGTAGGGCCGTTCGCAACCTGGGCATTGGCGCTGTTGTCGCCAGGATGCTCGCCGTGGGTGCGCTTGCCTCGATTCCGATGGTCAGCCCCGGCGTGGCCGCGGACGATGTCAAAGCCGAGCTGCCCGGCGGCCCGCTCGTGATGCGTCGGCTGACCGAAGACCAGTACCGCAACACCATCAAGGACGTGTTTGGCGACCTGGCGATCGGCGGGCGGTTTGAGCCCGATACCCGGGACGAAATGCTGATCGCGGTCGGAGCCTCGAAAGCGACCGTCACGCCTGGCGGGTTCGAACAGTACGACCGCATGGCGATGGGCATCGCCCAGCAAGTGGTCTCCCCGGAACGGCGCAAGGAATACCTCCCCTGCAAGCCGGCTTCGGAGACGGCGGCGGACGAGGCTTGCGCCCGGGCCATCATCACCCGGGTCGGCAATATGCTGTATCGCCGGCCGCTGACCGAGGCGGAGATCGTCGACAAGCTGAAGATCGCCGAGACCGGCGCCCAGCAGGGCAAGAGCTTCTATTTTGGCGTTCAGCTGGCTTTGTCGAGGCTGATGACCTCGCCGCAATTCCTCTTTGTGCAGGAGGAAGCGGCGCCGGATCCGAACCGGCCGGGCGGCCTCAAGCTGACACCCCAAAGCATGGCGACCCGCCTTAGCCTGCTGATCTGGGGCTCATCGCCCGACCCGCAACTTCTGGCCGCGGCCGCCAAGGGCGAGCTCGACACGCCGGACGGCCTCGCCAAGCAGGTTGACCGGATGATCGCGTCGCCGCGCGTGCAAAGGGGCGTGCGGGCCTATTTCGCGGACATGCTGCAATTTGATCGCTTCGCCAGCCTCAGCAAGGACGCCGCGCTCTATCCGAATTACAGCGGCGACGTCGCCAAGCAGGCGCAGGAGCAGACGCTGCGGACGATCGTCGACGAGCTGGTGGTCCGCAACGGCGACTACCGCGACATCTTCACGACCAACAAAACCTATCTGACCCCGATGCTCGCCTCCGCCTATGGCGTGCCGATGACGACGAAATGGGGCGATTTCCAGGATTGGCAGCCGGTCACTCTGCCGGCGAGCATGCCCCAGGCGGGCGTGCTGACCCAGATCGGATTCGCCGCCCTGCATTCCAGCTCGGGCAAGACATCGCCGACCCTGCGGGGCAAGGCCGTGCGCGAACTCTTCCTGTGCCAGGAAGTCCCGCCGCCCCCGCCGGAGGTCGATTTCTCGAAATTTGAAGGCGCCAACGGCGCCACCACGTCGGTGCGAGAGGCGATTTCAGCGCACGCTTCAAACCCGGCCTGTGCGGGCTGCCACAGGCTCATGGATCCGCTGGGCCTGGCGCTGGAGAATTATGACACCAGCGGTCGGTTCCGCCTGGTGGATGCGAAGAAGCCGATCGACGCCAGCGGTCAATTGGACGGCGTGACCTATCAGGACGCCGCCGGCTTCGGTAAGGCGATACACGACAACCCGAGAGCAACGGCGTGCCTGGTCAACCGGGTCTATACCTACGCCGCGGGCCGGCAGGCGACGACCGCTGAGCGCGGGTGGCTGCGAGATCAGCTGGCGAAGGATTGGGCCGCAGACGGCTACCGGTTCCCAGCGCTGCTCCGCCGCATCGCGACGGACCCCGGCTTCTATAAGGTCGTGACGCCGCCGAAGGCGCCGGTCGTCACGGCGTCGGCGCAGCCGGCCGTGCGACAGTAAAATTGGTTTAGTGCTTAAGCTTCGAATTTAAGTTCCGCGATCGATCATAGGAGAAGAGTTCCATGGGTGCGGCAGAGAGATTGTTGAGCCGGCGCCGCGTAATGCGGGGTCTTTTGCAGGGCTCGGCGGTTACCGTAGCGCTACCGTTCCTGGACTGTTTCCTTGATGGGAACGGCGTCGCCTTGGCGGATGGAACGCCTCGCCGCGTTCGCTTCATCCACTACTTCTTCGGCAACGGCATCACGTCGGGTCAGCAATGGTGGCCCGATCAGGTCGGCTCCATGAAGGACGCCAAGCTGCCGCCGGAAGTCGCGAAGATGGAAGCGGTCAAGGACAAGATCAACATCATCTCGCACATGAACACCAACACGGACGGGAAATCGAACCGTCCGCACATCACCGGTTGGCAGGGCTATTGGCAGGGTTCGGTTCCGGTCGGACCTACGGTCGCGGCGCCCAGCGTCGACGCGCTGATCGCGGAAGTGCACAGCAAGGATACCCGCTTCAGGTCGCTCGGCGCGTCCTGCACCGGGAGCCCTTCGAGCACCATGAGCTACCTGGAAGGCGGGGTCGCTCAGCCGAACGAGGCTCAGCCCTCTGCGCTGTATGCGCGGATCTTCGGCGCGGACTTCACCGATCCGAATGCTGGGACGTTCACGCCCGATCCGAAGGTCATGGCTAAGCGCAGCGTTCTGTCCTCGATCACCGAGGAGCGTAAGGCGCTCGCCGCCGATCTCGGCTCCGAGGATCGTGCGCGGCTCGACCAGTTCTTCACCTCGGTCCGCCAGCTTGAGCAGCAACTCGATATGCAGCTCACGAAGCCGGAGCCCCTGGAGGCCTGCGTCCGACCCGGGACGGAGGAAGAATTCAAGGTCAGCGACCAGGTCGATGTCGTGATCAAGACGCACAAGCTCATGGGCCAGTTGCTGGCGCATGCGCTGCTCTGCGACCAGACGCGCGCGGCCCGGATAATGCTGTCGGATGCGGGCTCCAATCTACGGATCCCCGGCGACTCGACCTCGTATCACACCTACACGCACCAGGAGCCGATCTCCGGCCCGCAGACCAAGTGCCGCTTCTTCAGCTCGGTGAGCGTCGAGCAGATGGTCTCCTTCATCCAGCTGCTGGACAGCTTCAAGGAAGGCGACAGCACGCTGCTCGACCAGTCGCTGGTCGTGTTCAATACCGACAACGGCATATCCTTCACTCACTCGCTGACCAATATCCCGATGTTCACCGCCGGACGGGCCGGCGGCCTGATCAAGACCGGCCAGCACGTGGACATGAAGGGCGATCCGGGCACCCGCCTGGGGTTGACGGCGATGCAGGTCTTCAAGGTGCCGGCCAGCAAGTTCGGCACCAACGGCATGGAGACCAACCGGCCGATCACTGAAATTATGGCTTAGGGAGCAGGACCATGAGGCATTCGATCGCGATCGCTTCGGCCGCCATGGCCTTGGCCGTTGGCGCCAATCAGGCGCAGGCCGAGAGCAAGGGTTACATCATCAGTAACTGGGCTCCGGCGATGAACAACTTCGACGAGAGCGGGTGCCCCGAGGGCAAGAACCCGACGATCGCCGAGATCACCGCCTATACCCTGAAGAACCAGGGCATGCCGGCGGACCAGATCGCGAAGATCGTGACGCCTCAGGGCGTCAACCGGCAAGCGGTTGGCGACCGTCTGGTGATGCGCGGCAACAAGGACGGCCAGGCGGTGAACGCCTACCTGCATCCGCTGTCTGCGCCCGATCCCAAGATCAAGCTCGAAATGAACAAGGAAGGGTTCGGCTTCAACCTCGACGGAAAAGTCGGTCCGCTGGACTACTTCGACCCGCTCACCAAAGAGTCCGGCGTGGACAACGCCGCCGCTCGGGTGTTCGGCTGCTTTGACCGCACGCGCGGCACGCTGGAACAGCCTCCGGGCAACTGGTCATACCGGTGGACCCACTACATGGAAGGCAACTCCTGGCTGTTGTCGATCGACAACCACAGCGACCGCCCCCTGGACTTCAAGAACGAAGAAAAGGTGACGGTGACCTTCTATCGCGGCCATCAGATTCCGATGATGAATTCCGCCGGCTATCAGCGAGACGTCACCTATACGATCGATCCCAACTCGGAGCTGAAGACGCTCACCAAGTTCAAAGGGAAGATCAAGGACGGGGTGTTCATGTCGGAGCGCACGCCGCAATTCCGGATGATCGCCAGCTCGCGCGTTCAGCCGGTTTTTGACTTCAAATCGGCGCTGATGCGGATGACCTTCAAGGAGGATGGCCAGCTGCTCGCCTTTGTGGGCGGCTATCTCCCGATCAAGATGGTCTACTTCCCGTTCGGCGACTATGCGAGTTCCGCGGAGTCCGCCGGAGGCATGGACGTCGTCGGCGTCTATCACGCCCTGCAGAGGAACGCGGATAGCGACATCGACATGGTCGGCAAGACCCGCACACGGATCTCGCAAACCTACCAACTGAGCGCTGTGCCGGCCTATCTGATCGAAGAGCCCAAGGAGCCCGCGGGGACCCGGACGGCGAGCGCCGCAGGGCGTTAGAAGGCGCTTGCGGCGTTTCGGCGCTGGCGGATTGAATCGATAACAAGGAGCGTGTGATGCGCCTCATAAAGTTCGCTCTTATGGCGGCCGTCAGCGCGGGCGCGAGCCTGGGTCTCATCGCCTCTCCGTCGGATGCCGCGGCCGCCGGCCCTCTGGAAATGGCGCGGCTGTCGTCTGACATCCCCACCGGGGTTCAGATCGGTCTGTCGCGGCCCATGCCCAACGTAACGGGCGCGGCCTACAGAGGCATCGCCCAAGAAGGAAACTACGAGCGGGCGGTGGTGTTCTATGACGCCGAAGGCCGCCCGTTCTATACGCCCGCCGAGGGCTCGGCCTGCGCCGAAGAATGCCTCAAGACCTGGCGGCCGGCGGCTGCGCCCCCCAAGGCCACCGAAGTGGGCGGATTCAAGATCGTAAACGGGAACTGGGTGTTTCGCGACAAGCCCGTCTACGTGCCCCTCAGCAGCCCCAAGATCGGCGATCCCTATCCGTTTCCGAGTAACGACGACATCCTGAGACCCAACTACCCGAACGGGTTGGCGGTCCAGGAGAACTGGGATGGCATGCGCCTGGTGCGTCTGGCCCCAACCTCCTGGATGGAACTGCCCACCACCATCGGGGTGGCGGAGTACCGCCTGGCGCCCGGGCAGATTCTCGCCGCCGGCGCGGGCGGCACCAACCCGATGGGCAAGGCGCTTTATGCGTTCACCGGTACGCCGGAACAGGAGAAGGCGCTTCCGGCGATGTTCAAGCCGGAAGAGGCCGCCGCGCTGACGCTGCCGGTCGGGGACTTCACGATCCGTGAGCGCCCCGATGGCCTGCGGCAGTGGGCCTACAAGGGCGCGACGCTTTACACCTGCACTTGCGACATCACGATCGGCGCCCTGAACGGCGAAGGCACAGCGGCTGGCCTAGCTCCGGCCGTGGTCTATGCCTATTCCGTTCCTGCCGAAGTGATCCTCAAGAAGGACAATCTGGCCCTCGGCCGCATGGTCGAAGCGCGCACCGGCAAGACGCTGTATTTCCGCGATCGCATGCAGGATGACTATCAACCCGATCGCGCCCGGAACATGTACGGCACGGTGAACGCCCAGATCGCCGCAGGGTTTGGCATGGCCCACTGCAGCGCGGCTTGCGAAAAGGAATGGAAGCCGTTGTTGGCGCCCAAGGACGCTCTGCCCACGGGCTATTGGTCGATCTATGGCCGCCCCGACGGCAAGCGCCAATGGGCCTATAAGAACGCGGCCGTCTACACCTTCGCCAAGGAAGGTCCGGGCGCCCTCGATGGCAATGAGCGGTACAAGATCGCGTTCGAAGACGGACATGGCGATATGCCCATGCCGAAGGAGTTCGGAATGGGCATCGCATGGCGTGCGTTGGTGCCCTGAGCATTACCGGCCTTAACCAAGGCCTATCCCCATATTGACCGCCTATAGCGAGGACTTCCGATGCGTGGACTTAAGGTTGCTGCGGGCGCGCTAGCGCTAGCGCTCATGGTTGGATCGGCCGTCGCGGTCAGCGCGCAGGCGCCCGGCGCAGCGCCGCCTGCGGGCGCCAGGACGCCTCGCCCGCCGCCGGCGCCGGAACCGCTGACCGCGGATGCGCGCGCGGTGCTCGAGCTCGACAAGCAAGCCGAGTTGGCGCTGCCCAAGATGGACGTGGCCTTCCTCGATAAGGTCTTCTCCAGCGACATGAAATTCACGCACGGCGACGTGTGGACGGACCACAACGTGCTCGGGAATGTGAACACGAGAGAGCAGTGGCTGAACACGATCAAGAATTCGAACGGCCAGTACGTCTGGAAACAGGCCAACTCGCAGCGGATCGAGATGCATGGCGACGTCGCGGTTCTGTCCGGCCGTTCGTCCGGGCGGCAAAAGGCAGCCACCAAGGACTACGAGATCTGGTACGTGCGGGTGTATCAGAAGCGCGATGGCCGCTGGCAACTGCTCTCGCACAAGACGGTCAGCGGTCCGCAAGACGCGACTGATCCGCCGGTGGTGCGGTAGGCAATCGGTTTCCGCCCCCTCTTAGCGGCGCGGTTCAAGGGTTCATCTGGAGAAAACAATGAAGCTTGGTTCACTGATCTGTGGCGCGATCGTCGCCGTGTTGATCGCCCACGCGCCGGCCATGGCGCAGCCCCTGTTCGGCAAGTCGGGCCCGAATTTCGAAACCGCCGGGCCTAACGATATCCGCGTCTATGTGACGACGGCGATGGCGGCGACGCTGACCGACGATCTGCTGGCCCAGGCCGACAGGGCGGTCGGCAAGCACGTCGCGATCGCGTGGGGTTCGGCGCGCGGCAGCATTCAGGAGTCGATCCTGGCCCACAATGGCGATTTCGAACTCGCGATCGTGGTGCCCGATGTCAACGAAAACGCCCTGGCCAAAGGCAAGGTCAAGCCGGGAACGTACGACGTCGCGGTGACGCCGGTGGCCCTCCAGATCAAGGGTGACGCGACCGTCGATGTCTCCTCGCCTGAGGCGGTGAAGAAGACCCTGCTCGGGGCGACCGCGGTCCGATACTCCCCCACAGGCGCGGCGTTGCTGACCGTGAGGAAGATCCTGGCCGACCTGCAGCTGGACGGAAAGATCAAGAACAACGAGCCGGCCACCCTGCAACTGACCGGCAATCAGTATGAGATGGGCATCTATCCGCTCAGCGAGATCATCGTCAAAAAGGACGTCAGGAACCTGGGTCCGGTGGTCAGGGAGCTGCAGGTGCCGGCGATCATGCAGGCCAGCATCGGCGTGCGGAGCCGGGACGACGCCGGCGCCAAGGCCTTCCTCGCGTTCCTGCAAACCTCGGCCACCGATAGCGCGTTCAAGGCGACCGCTTTCGAGAAGCCCGCCAGGTAAGACTGACAGGCACGCCGTCCCGGCGCAGGCGGGTCGTCAGGTTCCCTACTTCGGAGCCTCGATCAGAAAAGCGGGGACGGCGTGGACTTGATAGGTCTGTGAAATCCGTGTCCGCACACCGGTCTTCGGTGCGGCGTCGATGTCAGTGTCTGCGCTTTTTTGAAGCGCGTAATAGATACCGGCCACGTCCATAGAGCCGAGCCCTTCGCCGGTCGTGGCGTAATCCCCGAACGGGAAATAGATCATCTTGATCGGCAGATAGCCGCCAACGAACCCGACCAGGCTTCCGTCGGGCTTGAAGTTGATCCGCATCCGGGCGGACTTGAAGTCGAAGACCGGCTGGACCCGCGAGCTGGCGACCATCCGGAACTGCGGCGTGAAATCGGAGATGAACATGCCATCCCGGATCTTGCCCGTGAAGCTGGTGTTCTTCTTCAGCTCCGTATTGGGGTCGATCGTGTAGGTGACGTTCCGCTGGTAGCCGGAGGCGTTCATCATCGGGATCTGCATGCCCCGATAGAAGGTCACCACGACATTGTCGTCGTTCTGGAAGTTGAGCGGACGGTCGCTGTTGTTGTTGACCTGGATGAGCCAGGAATTGCCCTCGACGTAGTGGCTCCATCGGAACGACCAGTTGCCCGGGGGCTGCTCCAAGGTGCCACGGGTACGGTCGAAGCAGCCGAAAACCCGCGCAGCGGCGTTGTCCACGCCGGACTCCTTGGTGAGCGGATCGGTGTAGTCGCTCGGCCCGAGTTTTCCGTCCAGGTTGAATCCGAAGGATTCCTTCGCCACATCCATCTTGATCTTGGGATCGGGCACGGACAGCGGATTGACGTAGACGTTCACCGGCTGGCCATCCACCCGACCGCGCATCGCCAGCATTTGCCGAGCTTCGCGGCCCACGCCTTCAGCAGGCACGAGCTTCTCGATTTGCTCCTTCGGATATCCGAGCCTCGCCAAGGTGTATTTCGCGATATCCTTGAGGTCGGGGTTCTTGCCGTCTGGACACCCGCTGTCGTCGGGGTTGTTCATGGCCGGAGCCCAGTTGCTCACGACATAGCCCTGGCTGCCGGCGAGCGCGCCCTGGGCGGCGCTCCAAGCGATGACCGCGACCGCAGCCCTTAAGGCGAAATGCTTGCGCATGGGTCTCTTCCTCACGGTACGACCGCCCGCCAATTCAGGCCCATGCCGAATTCCTTGGGCAAGGCGTCGTTGCCATGGCCGTCGGCGAACTGAACGAGATAGGTCTCGTTCCCGTCGAGGGAACCTGGCGCTTCA
Organism: Caulobacteraceae bacterium; assembly: GCA_947476555.1. Classification (GTDB taxonomy): domain Bacteria; phylum Pseudomonadota; class Alphaproteobacteria; order Caulobacterales; family Caulobacteraceae; genus Phenylobacterium. Next base: position 16,173 of record CANJRI010000038.1, on the reverse strand, counting down.
TCGGCATGTGTGTAGATGGCGTAGTTCTTGTAGGCCCACTGCCGCTTGCCATCGGGGCGCTCGTAGAGCGACCAGAAGCCCTGCGGTTGTGCATCCTTCGACGCCAGCAGCGGCAGCCACTCCTTCTCGCATCTCTGGCTGCAATGGCTCAGTCCCAGCAGGGCTCCAACCTTGGGGTCGTTGGTGCCAAGCCCCGGCCGGGCGTGATCGGGGATATAGTCGTCCTCAAGACGATCCCGGAAATACAAGGTCTTGCCGGTCTTCGCCTGCACCATACGGCCGACGCTCAGGTTGTCCTTCACGATCGTGACTTCGGCCGGAACGAAGTAGCGAAAGAGCAGCGCGGGGGAGATGCCCGGCGCCGCGCCGGCCCCGTTGACGTCGCCCACGCTCACGTCGCAGTCGCAGGTATAGAGCGGCGCGCCGCGATAGGCCCACTGCCGGCTGCTATCGGCGCGCTCACGCACGGTGAAGTCCCCGATCGTCACCGCCAGTCCGGGGGCGGGGGCGGGCTTGAACATGGCCGGAAGCGCCTGCTCCTGCTGGGGCGCGCCGGAGAACAGGTACAGCGGCCTGCCCATTGGGTTGCTGCCCGAAACGCCGAGCGCGAGCAGATGGCCAGGCGCCAGGCGGTATTCGGCGACCCCGATGTTGAAAGGCGCCCTGGTCCATAGGTTGGGGTCGACGATGGTGAGCTTCATTCCATCCTCGCCCTCGGTGAGCTGCAATCCCAGCGTGGAGGGCGGGTCCAGCATGTTCCAATCAGGGAGGCGAAGCGGATCGGAAAGCGATGGTCCGCTGGCCGAGACGTAGAGCGCCTTTCCGCGGAATGCCCATTGCCGCTTTCCGTCATCGAGGCTCAGCAGCGAGAAGTCACCGGTTGCCGTCGCCCTGGGGTCCGCGATCGCAGGTCTCCAGCGCGTCAGGCAATCGGCCGCGCATTGCCCGCCGGAGGCCAGGTAATAGAAAGGGCGCCCGGTGCTATCGGCCAAGCCCACCATTTGTCCGCCCTGGGCGCGGTCGTTGATCCCCTGCTCGGTGGACGTCCTGACCATGCCGATCCGAACCCCAGCCGGAAGATCGGACGGACCGCGCGCCACGGTGGGGGAGCCGGCGACGATATCGGCTCGAACCGTGGCCATCGGAGGGGCGTCGGCGGCCAGGGCCGGCGAGGCTGCCAAGACCAGAGATAGCGCCCCTGCGCTGAGGGCCGTTATCGCGGAGGTTCGGGAGAGTCGGGACAAGCTGCGCTCCTCAGGCCACGATCTCGGAGACTTGCCGCGCGGTCTCCATCGAGCTGGTGCCGAACTTGTTGATCGGCACGCCCAGCACCTGCATCGCGGTCAAGCCAAGGCGGGTGGCCGGATCGCCGGCCATGTCGACATGCAGGCCGGTCTTGAGCAAGCCGCCGGCGCGGCCCGCGGTGAACGCCGGGATGTTGACCAAGGAGTGGGTGAAGGCCTGGCCGTTGTCGGAGTTGGCGACCACCAGGGTCTGGTCGAGCAGCGTGCCGTCACCTTCCTTGAAACTGTCCAGCATCTTGATGAACTCGGCCATCTGGATGGTGGTCTGCATGCTGTAGAATTTGCACTTCTCCTGCGGACCGGACATCGGCTCCTGGTGCGACCAGGTGTGATAGTTGGTGGACTCGCCCGCCACCCGGATGTTCGGCGAGGAGTCCGTGAACATCACGCGGATCGACCGGGTCTGATCGCATAGCAGCGCATGCGCCAGGAGCTGGCCCATGAGCTTGTGGGTCTTGATGGACACGTCGAGTTGGTCGCTCACCGCATATTCGTCGATGCCGCCCTTCGGCCTGACGCAGGCCTGCAGCGGCTCGGGCTTGGTGAGCTGCATGTCGACCTGCTGCTCGAGCTGGCGCAGCGAGGTGAAGTACTGGTCGAGGCGGCGGCGATCCTCCACGCCCAGGTCCTGCTCCAATGCTGTACGCCGATCCTTGATCGCAGACAGGACACTGCGCTTGGCCATGACCTTCGGGTCGGGCGTGAAGCTCGCGGCGTTGGGGTCGGTGAAGTCCGGGCCGAAGATCCGGGTGTACATGGCCGCCGGGCTCGCCTCGTTGGACTGCGCGACGCCGCCCTCAAGGAAACTGACCGAGCTGCCGGGGTTGCCGGTGCAGGAGGCGCCGAGCGACTTGAACCGGGTGCCCTTGCCGATGTGATCGGAGATCAAGGCGTCGACGCTTGGCGCGGCGACGCTCGGGCCCTGCGGGACGGTGCCCTGCCAGTACCCCTGCCAGCCGGTCATGTGCGGCCGGTTGGGCCGTCCGTCCGGCAGGACGTTCAGGTGGGAGATGATGTTGATCTTGTCCTTGACCGCCTCCAGGGGCGCGATCTCCGCCGGCAACATCACGCCCTTGAGGGAGCCGGTCTTGTCGGGCCACCACTGTTTTCCGGCGGTGAAGCCGTTGCCGAAGAACCAGTGCGCGAACCGAACCCGACGCGGCGTTCCGTCGGCCAGGGCGACTCCGTTCCCATCCAGGAAGCAGTCAAGGAACGGCAAGGCCACCGTCACGGCGGATCCCTGCAGCATCCCGCGCATCAGACCCCGGCGGCTCAACAGTCTTTCGCTGGCCCGCATGGCTACTTTCCCTCACTTTTCGCGTCAGAGTCGGACGTCACCCGATAGAATCCAGGATCGAGGGCGATGCGCCGCATCAGGGCGGACATCTTGTACCCCGAACCGCCCCAGTCCTTGAGCAGCTGGTCCCTGACCCACTGCCGCTCACCGTTCGTCGCTGGCCGGCCCGTGGCGTAGCTATAGACCTTGCTGGCCAGGCACGCGGTCGCCCGCGGGTTGTCGCGCATGGCCCGGCCGAGCCCATTGGCGTCCTTGTAGGCGACGCCGTCGAGAACCCCGCTGGCGTCGATGGGTTTGCCCGATTCCACGGTGCGGAACGCGCCGCTGGTGTCGTAATTCTCAAGCGCGAGGCCCAGGGGGTCCATCAGCCTGTGGCAGCCGGCGCAGGCCGGATTTCCCGCGTGGGCTTCGATGGCCTCGCGCATCGAGGACGCCTGGCCCGCCGCTTCGAATTTCGAGAAGTCCACGTCCGGGGGCGGCGGCGGGATTTCCTGGCAGAGGAAGACCTCACGCAGCGCCTTGCCTCGCAAGGTCGGCGAGGTCTTGCCGGAACTCGAATGGAGCGCGGCGAAGCTGATCTGGGTGAGAACTCCGGCCTGGGGCATGGACTCCGGCAGCTTGACGGCCAGCCACTGCTGGAAGTCCCCCCATTTGGCGCCCAACCCCACGCCGTATGCCGAAGCAAGCGTCGGCGTAAGGAAGGTGTTCGTGGTGGTGAAGATGTCGCGATAATCGCCGTTCCGTGTCACCAGCTCGTCCACGACGGTAAGTAGCGCCTGTTCCTGCGCCTGCTTGCCGACCTCGCTGCTGTAGTTCGGATAGAGGGCGGCGTCCTTGCTCACCGCCCTGAACTTGTCGAACAACAACATGTCGGCGAAATAGGCCCGGACGCCGGCCGCGAAACGCGGCGAGGCGATCATCCGGTCTACCTGTCTGGTCAGGCCCCCGGGGGTCGCGAGTTCCCCCGTCTCGGAGGCGCGCAGCAGTTCCGAATCCGGAGACGACCCCCAAAGCAGCAGGCTGAGGCGCTGGGCCTTGCTGTATGAAGTCAGGCGCAGGCCGCCCGGCCGGTCCGGATCGGGCTCGGCGCGGTCCTGGACAAACAGGAACTCCGGCGACGTTAGCAGCCCGGCCACGCCCAGCTGGATGCCGAAATAGAAGTCCTTGGCCTGGGTCGCACCGTCCGCCGCGATCCTGATCTCGTCCGCGAGCTCGACCTCGGTCAGCGGCCGGCGGAACAGCAGCCGTCCGACCCGGCTGAGGAAGGCGCGGGCGCAGGCTTCGTCCGGTCCGTTCGCGGCCACCGGCTTGCAGGAGATGTAGACGTCCCGCCGCGAAGGGGCGACGACCTGCTCGGCGATCCCCATCGCCATGCGATCATACTGCTCCAGGCCGCCGGGCGTGACGGTGGCCTTCGCCGCGCCCACCGCGATAAGCTGGGCCTCCCGGACGTCGGGCTCGAAGCGCCCGCCAAGCGTCACCTCGCCGAAGACGTCCCTGATGGTGTTGCGGTACTGGTCCTCGGTAAGCCGGCGCATGGCCAGCGGCCCGCCGTTCAGTTCGAGCGCACCGTCTGCGGCCGCGCCGACACCAATCGCCGCCACCGAAATGGCGGCGCCCACCAGCAGCGCTCCGACGTATCGCTTGCGAAGCGCCCTGCTCATGCCAACTCCCTGAACTTCCCCGGCGTTGGATCCGCCGGCGACCTTAGAATTGAGGGTCATTGTATTCGGGTTGAGCCCTTCGCAAAAGAGCGACCTGGTGTCCTCAGGACCTCGGGGCGGCCGGGCTTAAGGCGCAGCCCAACGATCGCCAGACACAGCAGCGCCTGGGAACCGCTCAGTTGCGGCGCCCAGGCGCGCGTGGCTCACCAGAAAAATCCGGCGGGCTCAGGCCCGCCGGTCAGCGTCAATGTCAGCGGCCACGCCGGCCCTTGACCATGCCGACAGGCGCCAGCGTCGGGTCGATGGTCGGACCAAGCCAGAAGTCGACCAGCGCCTGGGCGCCGGCCGGATCACGGGTCTTGGTGCTGATGCTCGCCGTGACGTCGGCCGGCACCTGCAGCGCGGGGATCACCAGCCCTTGGTCCTGGAGGGCCTTGTTGGGGATGATCTCGCTGTGCGGGAAGATGTTGATCTCGTACTCGCCGGGATTCAGCACCACCGTACCGGGCATGGTGCTGAGGTCGTTGATCAGGGGACGAAGCCTCAGGGTGTCCAGGATCTTGCGAACCGTGAACAGCGCCGCGCCGGTGGGCGCATACTTGACGCCCTTGGCGTTGATGAGGGCGCGGCGGATGCCGGCGGTGGTCTTCAGGTTGAGGTCGGCCGGCTTGTCGCCGCGGATGGCGATGGCGATCGGCGCGCGTGCGACTTCCCGCGGACGGGGCTTGATCTTGCCGGCGGCCAGCAGCTGGACGTCGACGTCGGGCACCAGCAGGGCCACGTCGAAGTCCACGTCGTTCAGGATCGCGGTCCGCATGTTGCCCCGGGCCGACCCGTAGATGATGACGATCGGCTTGCCGATGGCCTTTTGGGCGTCGGCCATGACCGCGTCGATCGGCGGCTTGATGGCGGCGGTGGCCAACACCCGGATCGCGTTCGGGGGCGCATTGTTGAAGTTCGGGGCCGGCTGGGCGAAAGCCGGCGCCTGGACCGCCATGGCGGCGATGAGACCAAACAGGGCGTACTTAAGCGGTTTCATTATCTTCCTCCTTAAAGCGAGGCGGAAGCGTCTCCGGTTTGAACGACGTGATAGCCCCGTCGCCGCCCCCGACCGCCTCGCTCTCGTGTTCTTACCCTGTGATGGCTTCGACGATCAGGGAGTTGCAGTCCCTTGATCACCCCCGCCCAGATTGGACTTCGCTATTACCAGCATATCGCTCGCGAATAATAGCTAGTTTCGTAGTGACGACCGGCCAGCAAGCCTCCCCGCGTCCCGTCGGCGCCTGAAGACTATGAAGCGCCCTTTTGACAGTCAACAAAGTGTCCCGGTACGTCTCCCGCATTCGCGCTGCGCCAGCCTGAGCCAAGATAGGAAGATTCGCATGACCAACTGCTCGTCCGCACTCGCCGCGGCGCTGATGCTCAGCGCGAGCGCCGCCGTTGCGCAAACCTCACCCCCCGCCCCGCTCGAACCGGGGCGGCCGCTGGGCGTGGTCGCCAACGGCGCCTATACCCCTATGACCAGCCGCGTGAAGGTGTTCGGTTCCTTCGCGAACGCCGAGAGCTGCTCCTATGACACCACGCGCAACCTGATCGTGGTCCCGAGCCGGGGCGCGGAGCAGAACCAGATCCCGAACGACGGCTTCGTCTCGCTGATCAACCACGACGGCTCGGTTCATACGGTCCGCTGGATAGGCGAGAACCGGACCGGGCTGACGCTGAACCACCCCGCTGGAAGCGACATCCAGAACGGAAAACTGTACCTGGCCGACCGGGATGGCGGCACCGCCCCCAACGTTCCGTCCGTGGCGGTCATCCGGATCTTCGACATGACCACGGGCGCTCCGGCTGGGGAGATCCGGGTGCCCGATTCACCTGGGATCAACGACGTCGCCGTGGCCCGGGACGGGACGATCTATGGCACCCAGACGCGGGATGGCCCTTTCCGGATCTATCGGATCACGCCTGACGGGAGAATCAGCGTCTTCAAGGAGGGCGCGCCGCTGAATGAGCCGAACGGCGTGGCGCTGGATCCCAAAGGCAATATCGTCGTGGTCAATATCGGCGACAACGCGGTGATGACCTTCGCGCCGAGCGGTCAGGTTCTCGCCGTCGAGCAGGCCGCGCAGCCCGGCAACGATGGCCTGGTCATCACCGCCGACGGTACGAAGTATGTCAGCAGCGTGCGTAACGGCGGGATTTCGCGGATCAGGGCCGGCGCGCGCGCCGAACTGATCGCCCAGGCCATCCCGAGCGCGGCGTCCATGTGTTTTGACCCCGTCGCCAATCAGCTGGTGGTGCCGATGAATCCAAATAACGCCCTGGCGTTTGTGAAGCTGGACTGAGGCTCGGGCAGGCTGCGGCCGCTTGGCGAGCCACCCAGACGGGACCGATTTCAGGGAATAGACGACACTTCAGAAATTCGCTGACGCCCCGGCCGGCATATGGGAGTTCTCCCATGGGTCGCCGGCCGACGCGGGTCTGGTGATGGGGGTCTGGGCGGAGCGCGCGTGAAGAAGTCATCACCGATAGGCAATTCGACTGTTCTGGCTCTGGTGCTCACCGCGGCGCTGAACACCCAGGCGTGGGCGCAGAGGGCGCAGGAAGACGCCCTGGCCACCGCCGACGACGCCTTCGGCACAACCGTCGGCACCGAGACCATTGGACTTTACAACCCCAACAGCGCTCGGGGCTTCAGCCCGATCGCGGCCGGCAACCTGCGCATCGAGGGGCTCTATTTCGACTCGCGGGCGGCGGGCGGGCGGAATGTGAGGCTGTCGGGCCGGGTCACCGACCGCTCCACCGTGCACGTCGGCCTGAGCGCCCAGTCCTACCCGTTCCCGGCGCCGACCGGGATCGCCGACTTCTCCCTGCGCGTGCCCGGCGACGAATTTGCGCTCAGCGCGCTGGTGCGCGCGGGCGTCCCGGAGGTTGAGCTGGTCGAGATCGACGCCCAGGTTCCCCTGCCCGGAAACTGCAGCCTCGGCTTCGGCGTGAGCGCAGAGCACGGCCGGGCGATGGACACCGCCTTCAACAACCATACGCTGGGCGGCGGCGTTGTCGGGCATTGCCGGTTTGGCGCGGCCGAGATCATCCCGTTCTGGAGCCGGATCCGGATTTACGACAACCAGTGGGGGGTCTCGGCCTTGGCCGCGGGCACAGATCTGCCGCCCAAGTACGACCGGGGCCTTCCGCAGTCCGAGGACTGGTCCTACCTGAACAGCCGCGACACCTACTATGGCGGCGTGTTCCGCCAGGCCTTGGGCCACTGGCGGCTCAACATGGGCCTGTTCCGCTCCATCTCCACCAACGTCGGACCCACGAAGCAGATCTTCCTGCGCAACATCCAGCCCAACGGCGATGCGGAGCTCTGGTACTCGGTCAATGACGAGATGGTGCGGCCGCACCACAGCACCTCCGGTGAGATACGCCTCAGCCGGGCATTCACGGAGGGTGACCGCCGCCATACCCTCCACATCAACACCCGGGGCCGATCGAGCGGAACCGGCTCCGGCGGATCGGTGGTGCGCTATGTCGGACAGACCCGGTTCGGTGAGGACTTGGATCTGCCGCCTCCGACGTTCTCGGGCGTGCCGCGAGGGCAGGAGAACGTGCGTCAGATCGCCGGAGGCCTGAGTTACCAGCTCGTATGGCGCGGACTCGGAGAGTTCAGCGCCGGTGTCCAAAAGGTGAAGTACGAGCGGTACACGACGTTCGTGAACCCCTCGCGTGTGCCGACCACCAAGCCCTGGCTCTACAATTCCACGCTCGCGGTCTACCTCAGCGACAAGCTGGCCCTCTACGGCAGCTATACCAAGGGCCTGGAAGACGCCCCGCGGGCGCCGAACTTCGCGACCAACGGCGGCACAAGCTCCGCAGCCACCCTGACCCAGCAGCTGGACGGCGGCGTTCGTTACACCCTGCGCCCCGGACTGACCTTCGTGGCTGGCGTGTTCGAGGTGGAGAAGCCGTTCTTCGAGGTCGACCAGACGAACTTCTTCCGGGTGCTTGGCGACGTGCGCAATCGCGGCGTGGAGGTGTCCTTGAGCGGCAGCCTCGCGCCCGGATTGACCGTGGTGGCGGGCCTCGTAGCGCTTGAGGCCCAGCTGTCCGGACCGCTGGTGGAGAGCGGCGCCATGGGCAAGGTTCCGCCCGGAACGGTGCCGCTCAACGCCACCTTCAACGTCCAATACGGGCCCCGGTCCTGGAATGGCCTTTCGGTGGACATGCGGGTGAGCCACAGCAGCGCCTACTACGCGAACGTGGAGAACACCTTCAAATCCCCCTCGGAGACGCTGGTGGACGCGGGCGCCCGCTACCGGTTCGACATCGACGACCACCCGGCGGCGGTGCGATTCCAGGTGACCAACCTGCTCAACACCTGGGAATGGCAAATCCTGGGCACCCAGCGCCAGCTCATGGCCACGCCGCGCCGGACCGTGAGCCTGCAACTCACCGTGGATTACTAGGCGTCTGAGCGCGGGTGGCCGCCCATCCTCCGTGCGGACCCTTCGATTCGTCGCCCGTCCGCCGCCGTCTGGATGATTTCACGGAAATGGGAACGGGCGGAAAGGCCTCGCGCCTGCAGGTTGTCCGCCCACGGAAACCGGCTGCTAGACTCGGCAAATGCTACGTCCAGACAAGTCCTTCGGCCGGCTATTTGGGGATTTGAGTTCTTGACAGTCACTCACCCCGATGTACCGTGCGCAGGATGCTCGTAGGCTGATGACGCCAGCGGGGCTTTGTGGGTTATGTTCAGGATACCGCCGGCCTTGGCGGGGCCCTCCAGGACAGCCTGTATAGTTCCCGTGTCCTTGGCCGGGCCTATGGTTACCCCGCGGGCCGCGCCGCGACTTAGAGTATGCGGCATGGTTGAGTGATCAGCTTCTTAAGGAGTGGCGATTACAGTTGGGTCCGGGATTGATGCGCCGCACGGCGCTTTAGTCGGTTCTGCTGAGTCGTGAAGACCACTGCTTCGGAGGCCCGTAGTACGAGCCACGCGTAATCAGGATAATGGGCAATCAGCCCGCCGAGTGTCCTTGAAATGGCGCTTGAGACTGGAACTAAGGGAGAACGTTATGGGTGCGAGAGAGAGACTGTTGAGCCGCCGGCGCGTGATGCGCGGCCTTCTGCAAGGGTCCGCGGTCACCGTGGCTCTTCCGTTCCTGGATTGCTTCCTCGACGGCAACGGCGTGGCGCTCGCTGACGGCACCCCGCGCCGGGTCCGCTTCGCCCACTGGTTCTTCGGCAACGGCCTCACCGCCGGCCAGAAGTGGTGGCCCGAGCAGACCGGCTCCCTCAAGGACGTGAAGCTTCCCGACGAGATCGCCGGCCTCGAGTCGGTCAAGGACAAGATCAACATCGTCTCCCACCTGGGCGTCCTGCCGGACGGCCGGCCGAACCGCCCGCACAACACCGGCTGGCAAGGGGCTTGGCAGGGAACCGTGCCTTCCGGTCCCGGCAACGCCGTGCCGAGCGCCGACACCATCATCTCCGACGTGGTCGGCCAGAACACCCGGTTCCGCTCGCTTGGCGCGTCCTGCACCGGCAACGGCGCGACCTCGATCAGCTATCTCGAGGGCGGCGTCCTGCAGCCGAACGAGGCGAGCCCGGCGGCTATGTACGCCCGGATCTTCGGCGCGGACTTCACCGATCCTAACGCCGGCACGTTCACGCCCGACCCGCGCGTGATGGCCAAACGCAGCGTCATGTCCGGCATCAAGGACGAGCGCACCGTGCTCGAAGCCGATCTCGGCGCCGAGGACAAGCAGCGCCTCGACCAGTACTTCACCTCGCTGCGTCAGCTTGAGCAGCAGGTCGAAATGCAGCTCACCAAGCCCGACCCGCTCGTGGCCTGCGTGAAGCCCAGCAGCATCGACGAGATGAAGACCACCGACCAGATCGACGTCTCGATCAACACCCACAAGATCATGGGCAAGCTGCTGGCCCACGCGCTGCTGTGCGACCAGACCCGCTCGGTCCGCATGATGTTCTCGGACTCCGGCCCGAACCTCCGGATCCCGGGCGACTCGACCACCTACCACACCTATTCGCACCAGGAGCCGACCACCGGGCCCCAGGAGAAGTGCAAGTACTTCAGCCGCGAAACGGTCGTGCAGATGGCCGAGTTCGTTAAGATGCTCGACAGCTTCAAGGAAGGTGACAGCACCCTGCTCGACCAGACCCTGGTGGTCATGAACTCCGACAACGGCATGGCGTTCACCCACGGGCTGAGCAACATCCCGATGTTCACCGCGGGTCGCGCCGGTGGCGCCGTGAAGACCGGCATGCACCTGAACATGAGCAACGAGCCGGCCACGCGCCTGGCGTTGACCGCGATGCAGGTGTTCAAGGTTCCGGTGAACAAGTTCGGCACCGACTCGATGGCGACGTCGCGTCCGATCACCGAAATGATCGCCTAGGTCCAGCCCGCTAGACCTCGATAAGGGCGTCCTGCCGGACGCCCACATCAAGCCAAGTTCTCGCCCGCCCATCGATCCGATGGGCGGGCGAGATCGTATTTGGGCTGGCTCAAACTTACCCTTCCGGCGCGACGTCCAACTGCGTGGCCGGTTCCCGTCGGGCGTCTACGCACGCCCCGGGGCCGGGCAGGCTTCCGCAGGCGGTGGTCCGCCGCGGTGAGCTTCAGGTCGGAGCGGCCGGAACGGGCCGTGGGCGGGGAAGCGGGCCGGGCCCCGGACAATTATGCTCAACCAGGCCAGGACATCGTAAGTCGCTGCAGCGCCTCCGGGGCCGGCGTCACGACGCCGGCGGCCAGGGGGACCCCCTGTGAAACGCTTAGCGCCCGCGTCGCCCTGGAGGGGCGGCGCGGGCGCCAGCAGGTCCAGCCGCAATTGCGGTGCGAAGGCGAAAGCCCCCGCGCCGAGGTCGTGTCAGACCTTGATCTGATCCAACACGTTATCCTTGCGGCTGTCGGGCAGCGTGAAGGCGACAGCCAGCGCCATCGCGAGGAATGCCGTCACGTACCAGTAGAAAAAGCTCTCGTTGCCGGCGCTCTTGAACGCCAGAGCGACGTTCTCGGCGGTGCCGCCGAAGAGCGCGTTGCCGACCCCATAGGCCAGCCCGACACCGAGGGTGCGGACGTGGACCGGGAACAGCTCGGCTTTGTAAACACCGCTGATCGCTGTGTAGAAGCTGTTGAAGGTCAGGCCCGCCACCACCAGTAGGAAGGCCATCCAGGCGCTTTGCACATTGGCGAGGGCCATCAGGATCGGGGCGGTGGTCAGAGCGCCCAAGGCGCCCCAGACAATGATGTTGTTCTTGCGCCCGATCTTGTCGGAGAGCAGCCCCATCAGCGGCTGCTGGATCATGAACACCACCAAAGCGCCGGTCATGACCAGCGTCGCCGCTTCCTTGGTCATGCCCGCGGTCAGGACCAGGTACTTCTGCATGTAGGTCGTGAACGTATAGAAGGCCAAGCCACCGGCGGCCGACAGGGCCATGACGGTCAGGAAGGCTCGCCCGTTCTTGGTGAGCAGTTCCTTGAGGCTTCCGGCATGCTCGTGGCGATCCTTACCCGACAGGGTCTCGTGCATGTGGTGGCGGAACAGCAGAATGGTGCCCGCGCCGACGGCGCCCAGGATAAAGGCGATCCGCCAGCCGTAGGACTTCATCGCCTCTTCCGGCAGCACCTGCTGCAGCACCAGAACCACCAGGGTCGCCAGCAGCTGGCCGCCGATGAGCGTGACGTACTGGAACGACGCCCAGAAGCCGCGACGACCCTTGCCAGCGATCTCACTGAGATAGGTCGCGGCGGTTCCGTATTGGCCGCCGGTCGAGAAACCCTGGATCATCCGACCGATCAGAAGGGCGGCTGGAGCCAGCACGCCAACCTGCGCGTAGGTCGGCAAGACGGCGATCAGCAGCGATCCGGCCCCCATCAGCAGCACCGAGAAGACCATCGCCGCCTGCCGGCCGCGTCGATCGGCGAAGCGTCCGAAATACCATCCGCCGATCGGCCGCATCAGGAAGCCGACGGCGAAGATTCCGCTCGTGGCCATGATCTGGACGATAGGGTCGCTCTTCGGGAAGAACTCCGAGGAGAAATACAGGGCCGTGAAGGCGTAGACGTAGAAGTCGTACCATTCGATGAGATTGCCGGCCGAGCCCGCGATGATCGCTCGTAACCGACCGCTGTTGGTCAACCCCGCAGTCGTCGCGTCGGGCTTGCCCGCCGCTCCCATAGTGCCTTCCACTGTCGCCATACTTGCCTCCCCAGGGGCCTCGTCGCACACGCGCCTTCCTTTAGGTGGAGGCGGCGCACCTTTCTTACCCGCCGCGACGGCGGAATTCCACTACACGAACCGAGCCCGCCTGAGCGGTTACTAGATCGGCGGGGCAAGGAAAAGACGAATTCGCCCCTCCCCGGCCCCGCCGACTTTTACCGGTCTCTTAGAACTGGAACCGCACCCCGGCCTTATAGGCGCGGCCAATGTTGTCGTACCACGGGCTGCTGTTGCGGGAGGAGGTCTGGGTCGTGCTGGCGCTGGCGACCGGCGGACCCTGGTTCAGGATATTGTCCACCCCAGCGAAGACCTCGAGGCCTTCCTTCACCTCATACTGAAGGTTGGCGTCCAGATAGACGTAGGCGCGGATGTCATTCACGTCGAGGTAGAACGGGTTGGCCAGGGTATTGGTCCGGTCGATGATACCTTTGCCAATGTAGTTGACCATGAAGTTGAACTCCCACCGGTCGAGGGCGTAGCGGGTGTTGAGGTTTCCGCGCCAGTTCGGGCCCCCGGCGCCGGATACAACACCCGCGTTGTTCACGACCACACCGCGGGTGATGGTGGTGTTCCTGCGGTTGTAGTTGACCAGGGCGTTGAACGTCACCGTGCCTGGGATGGCCTCGAACCAGTCCGCCAGGTTGCGGGTGTAGGTGGCCTCGATGTCGACCCCTTGCCGCTGCAGGCCCTGGGCGTTGAACGGCAGGGCGAGCACGCTGGTGATGTTGCCCGCGGCGTCCCGGTTCACCGCCGAGCAGAACTCCTGGAGCCCGATGAAGCAGTTCTCGACCACGGCGGTGCCGCTGATGGCGATGATCCCATTGCGGATCTTGATGTCGTAAAAATCGACCGACGTCGTGAAGCCGTCGAAGAACGTCGGGCGGAACACTAACCCGATCACCTTGGTCCGGGCGACCTCCGGGACCAGGTTGATGTTGCCCCCGAGGAAGTTCGGCACCGGCCGGAAGCAGCCGCCGCAGGCCGGGTCCGAGATGCCGTTGCCGGCGTTCACGGCCTTCGCGTAGAGCTCGTGCAGGGTCGGTGCGCGGATGTCCTGCGACAACGTTCCGCGGAAGCGGAGAACCGAGGCGTCGAACGGCGCGTAGTTGAAGCCGATCTTCCAGGTCTTGACCACGCCGGAGGTGGAGTAGTCGGTGATCCGGCCGGCGATGTTCAGCTCGAGGTTGCTCGCCATCGGCGCGTCCTTGAAGATCGGCACCACGGCTTCGGCGTAGGCTTCCTTCACGTTGTAGGCGCCCGCCTCCTCCTGCAGGCCCTGGTAGCGCCACAGGCCCGCCAGGGACACCTCATCGACGTCGATCTCGAGTTCGTCCTTACGCGCTTCCGCGCCCGCCGCGAACGACACGACGCCAGCGGGAAGGCTGAAGATGTCGCCCTGGATGTTCGCCGCCACGCTTTTCGACCGGTAGAAGCCCCAGGCCTCCGCCGCGCCGCCGACGTAGCCGATGACGCCAGGAGAGATCGAGCCCGCGCCGAAGAGGTCGGCAGGCACGCAGGCCGGATCGTTGTTGTTGGGATTGGTGTCGGCGTTGACCCGGCAAGCCGGCAGGCCGGTGGCCGGATTGATCACCGCATCGATGGCGAGGTTCCACTTGGCGTTGTTGCGGTTGCCCGAGCCCAGGGAGTGGTAGCGCGCCCGGCTGGACTGGACATGGGCGTCCCAGTTCCACGAGCCGCCGAGTTCGCCTTCGGCGCCAACGACGTAGCGGTTCACCCGGTTGTCGCTGGTCAGCGAGATCATCTGGAAGTCGTCCACGCCGGATTCCGGCTGCCAACGTCCGAACATGAAATTGGTGATGTTGTTCTGGATCATCGCCGCGCGCAGTTGCGGCGGCAGGAAGGCGTTATCGAGCGTGATCCGGATATCCGCGGTATTATAGTTCGGGATGGCCTGGGTGTAGGACTCCGTCTCGGCGTAGAGCGCCTCGGCATAGATCCGCGTGCCCGGCGTCAGGTTGAAGGTGATCTTGGTGTAGCCGTTCAGGCGCTCCAGGCCCGGGACCTGGCCGCCCACCCGCATCGAATAGCTCTGCTCGCAGGTGCCGCCGACCATCCAGAAGTTGTTTGCCAGCCCCGCGTACTGGCCGACGCTGAACGGGATGGGGTCACCCTGCGGGGTGAACGTCGTCCAACGCAGCGGCCCGCTGGTGATGAGCCCCGCGCTGGTCATCGTCTGGTAGCAGGCGTTGTCGGTCGTCAGCTGCTGGAATTGTCCGTTCCCCGCAGCGTAGGCCGGGTTGATGATCCGAGCGTAATTCTTCTTGCTCCACGGCCGGCGGGTAGTGTCCAGAACCCCATTGTTGTCGGCCCAGTCCACGGCGGCGACGACATTCAGCCGGTCATCGAAGAAGCCCTTGCCGACGCCGATGCTGCCGCCGCAACCCTGGTTATCGTCATACTGCGACTGGCCGCACTGGAAGTTGCCCTTGATGCCTTCGAAGGTGCTGTTGATGTTGAAGTTGATGATCCCCGCCACGGCGTCCGAGCCCCAGTCGGCCGAGGCGCCACCGCTCACCACTTCGATGCCCCGGACCAGCGAGGTTGGGATGATGTTCAGATCCACGCCGCCCAGTGGGTCGGTATATGCGACACGGTTGCCGTCCAGCAGGACCAACGTGCGGACTGGGCCCAGGCCGCGGAAGTTGGGGCGGTTGGCGCCGATGGCGGTGGAGGAGCCGGTGAAGTTGGTGGGCGTCATCGACGGGAAGGTGTTCAGCACTTCGACGATGTTCAGCGGCGCCTGCGACTCGATCGCCGCCGTCCCGACGATCGTGGTCGGGGTCGGGGCCTCATAGCCAGCGCGGTTGATCCGCGAGGCGGTCACGGTGATGGCTTCGACCTCGGCTTCCTCGGTCACGGACGCGGTCTGCGCCATAGCCGGGACTTGCAGCGCGAACGCGGCCAGGCAGCCGGCGCTGGAGGCCAGGAGTAGTTTCTTGCGGAACGCCTGGCGTTCGGACGTGAACAGCGAAGTAAGGTGCATATCGGTATCCTCCCATGGAACGCCGGCCGTTCGCCGGTCTAGTAATCGTGGACTTTCTACTGGCCGCCCTCCTGGCCGGCTCAGGGTTGACTGGCGGAATGGTCGAAACGGCCGCCACCGGCGCCTCTGTGGCGCGCGGGCAGGCCGCGGGCGAACCCGCTGTTATGCAACGCCAATACGTCGAGGTGGTCGGCGGACGGGCCCCAAGCGGCGCACGGCGCCATCGGGTTGGCGCCTGCCAGAACGAGATCCCCTCTCAGCATCTTTCCCGCTCCCGACTCAAAAGTGTCGGCTAGGAATTTTTTTATTGGAAATCTACCCACTCCCGGCGCCGTCGGGCGGTTATCCTCCACCCTTTCCGCATCGCGCTCGAAGACTAGGCCCCCCGTCAATCAATTGTCAAATTCGGACAATTGACCGGATATCGAACACCTGCGTTCTCAGACCATCGGTTTGTAGTACGGACGATTGAGTGGCGGGCGGGATCACCCCTCTCCGGCGGCCATCATGCTCTCGTATGCGCAGACGGTCGCCATCTGGAGGATGCGTGAGACGGATGCTGAGAGCGGGCAGATCTGCACGGGTTTGGTGAGGCCGAGCAGGATGGGTCCGACCACGGTGGCCCCGCCAAGGGTGCGGATCAGCTGGGTGGAGATGG
>CANJRI010000037.1 GCA_947476555.1 Caulobacteraceae bacterium | reverse complement strand
CCCGGCCTGCCGGTGGTCACCTACGTCAACACCACCGCCGAGGTGAAGGCCGAGACCGACATCTGCTGCACCAGCGCCAACGCCGTGCAGGTGGTCGAGGAAGCCGCGCGCCTGTGGGGCGTCGACCGCGTCATCCTGATCCCCGACGAGTTCCTGGCCCGCAACGTCGCCCGCCAGACCCATATCGGCATCATCGCCTGGCAGGGCCGCTGCGAGGTGCACGAGCGTTTCACCGCCGCCGACATCCTGGAGATCCGCGCCGCCTACCCCGGGGTCGAGGTCTTGGCCCACCCCGAATGCCCGGCCGAGGTGCTGGAGGTCTCCGACTTCGCCGGCTCCACCGCGGCGATGAACGACTACGTCCTGCAGACGAAGCCGAAGCGGGTGGTGCTGATCACCGAGTGCTCGATGGCCGACAACGTCGCCGCCGACGCCCCGGAGACCGAGTTCGTGCGGCCCTGCAACCTCTGCCCGCACATGAAGCGGATCACGCTCGAGAACATCTACGAGTGCCTGCTGCACGACCGCTACGAAGTCACCGTCGATCCCGCCATCGCCGACCGCGCGCGGCTGGCCGTGCAGCGGATGATCGACCTGCCGCCGCCGGCCGTCCCGGCCCGCTACGACCTGGTCAAGGCCCGCCACCACGTCGACGTGGAGCTGATCTGATGAAGCGCCGCCGTCACGACGGCGTGCTGGTGGTGGGCGCGGGCCTGGCCGGTCTCACCGCCGCCCTCGCCGCTGCGCCGCGCCAGGTGCTGCTGATCGCCGAGACGGCGCTGAACGCCGGCTGCGCCTCGGCCTGGGCGCAGGGCGGCATGGCCGTGGCCCTCGCCGAGGACGACAGCCCCGCCTTGCACGCCGCCGACACCGTGGCCGCCGGCGCCGGCCTCGTCGATCCCGCGGTCGCCCGCCTGCTGGCCGACGAAGGCCCCGCCGCCGTCCGCGCCCTCGCGGAACTCGGCGCACCCTTTGACCGCACGGCGGACGGCGGATTCGCCCAGAGCCTTGAGGCCGCCCACGGCCGGGCCCGCGTCGCCCGGGTCGGCGGCGACCAGGCCGGCCGCGCCATCATGGAGGCGGTCAGCGTCGCCGTCATGGCCGCCCCACACATCGAGGTCCGCACCGGCCTTCGCCTGCGGGCGCTTCTCCAGGACGCCGAAGGCCGCGTGCGCGGGATCGTCGTCGAGGAGGATGGCGTCCTGTCGGAGATCGTCGCCTCGGCCGTCATCCTGGCCACCGGCGGCGTCGGCGGCCTCTACGCCCTCACCACCACGCCCGCCGGGCTGGTGGGCGACGGTCTCGGCCTCGCCGCCCTCGCCGGCGCGCGCATCGCCGATCCCGAGTTCGTCCAGTTCCACCCCACCGCCATCGACATCGGCCGCGATCCCGCACCCCTGGCCACCGAGGCCTTGCGCGGCGAGGGCGCGATCCTGGTGGACGGCGACGGCGAGCGGTTCATGGCCCGCTACGACGCCCGGGGCGAGCTGGCGCCGCGCGACGTGGTCGCCAGGGCCATCCATGCCGAGATCGTCGCCGGCCGCGGCGCCTTCCTCGACGCCCGCGCGGCGGTGGGCGACCGCTTCCCGGAGGAATTCCCGGCCGTCTTCGCCGCCTGCATGAGCGGCGGGATCGACCCGCGCCGCCAGCCGATCCCGGTCACGCCGGCCTGCCATTACCACATGGGCGGGATCGCCACCGACGCCGACGGGCGCACCTCCCTGCCCGGCCTCTACGCCGCCGGCGAGTGCGCCTCCACGGGCGTGCACGGGGCCAACCGCCTGGCCTCCAACTCCCTGCTGGAAGCCGCCGTCTTCGGCGCCCGGGCCGGACGCGCCGCCGCCGCCGAGGCGGGCGCGGAAACCTCCGGCTGGGCCACCGTCCCGCCCCGGCTGCCGCATACGGCGCTCCAGACCTTGCGCCAGGCGATGAGCCGCCACGCCGGGGTGATCCGCGACGCCGCTGGCCTGACCACCCTGCTGACGCTGATCGACGACCTGGAGACGGCCCACGGCCGCAGCGCCGCCCTGGTCGCCGCCCGCCTGATCGCCACCGCCGCCCTGGCGCGGCAGGAGAGCCGTGGCGGCCATTTCCGCGCCGACTTCCCGGCCGCCGGCCAGGCCTCGCGCACCTTCACCACCCTCGACAGCCCCGGCCTCAGGTTCGCGGCCGAATGATCGAGCCCCTGCCCGACGTCCTGATCCTGCCCGTGGTCCGCGCCGCCCTGGCCGAGGACCTCGGCCGCGCCGGCGACGTCACCGCCCAGGCCTGCGTCCCCGCCGGAACCATTCTTTCCGCCGCCCTCGCCGTGCGGCGCGGCGGCGTCGTGGCGGGCCTCGACTGCGCCCGCCTGGCCATCGCCGAGCTCGACCCCAAGGCCATCTTCCAGCCCGAGGCCCAGGACGGCCAGACGGTGGCCGCCGGCACGGTGCTGGCCATGGTCCGTGGCGACGCCAGGGCCATCCTCTCGGCCGAACGCACCGCCCTCAACCTGCTGGGCCGCCTGTGCGGCGTCGCCACCCTGACCCAGGACTACGTCGACGCCGTGCGCGGCGCGCGCGCGCGCATCGCCGACACCCGCAAGACCACGCCGGGCCTGCGCGCCCTGGAGAAATACGCCGTCCGCTGCGGCGGCGGGCTCAACCACCGCTTCGGCCTGGATGACGCCATCCTGATCAAGGACAACCACGTCGCCGCCTGCGGGTCGGTGGGCGAGGCCCTGCGCCGGGCCAAGGCCGCCGCCGGCCATCTGATGAAGGTCGAGGTCGAGGTCGACAGCCTGGTCCAGCTGCAGGAGGCCCTGGCCTTCGACCCCGACGTGATCATGCTCGACAACTTCACCCTGCAGGATCTGCGCGAGGCCGTCGCCATCGCCGGCGGCCGCGTGGTGCTGGAGGCCTCAGGCGGCGTCACCCTGGAGAGCGTCAAGGCGATCGCCGAGACCGGTGTCGACGTGATCAGCGTCGGCGCTCTCACCCACTCCCCCAGGTGCCTCGACATCGGCCTCGACGCGGTCTGAGGCCGGAACAAGCCGCCGCCCTCCGGGTTGACCCCTCCTGAACTCAGGAGGCGTACCCAATGTCCAAGGCCCCACCGATCCCGCCGGACCAGCAGGCCCGTCCCGGCGAGAAGCCGCACATCGAAGGCGCAGACCTCGGCCGTCGTGACAAAGTCACCGGCGCCCAGTCCGAGCAGCCCGGCGACGACGACGTCAACCTGTCCAGCCAGGGCCGCCACGGCAACATCGCCCAGAACACCACCCATGAAGGCAACGTGCAGGACCGCTGACATGCCGCATAAGAACCCCGAAACCGAACGCTGGGGCGGCCCGGGCGCGAGCCACGAGGACCGCACGGAGAAACAGCCCGAGCAGCGTGAGACCCGCGCGCCCGGCGAGCCCACCAACACCCCCTACAGCGGTGTCTCCGGCGGTGGCGGCGAACGCGACCGCCACCACGCCCACGATGTGGAAGGCAAGCGCGACACCGAGCAGAACTCCGTCCAGCGCCGCAAGCACGACACCGAACGCGAGCGGCCGCACTAACCCATTCGTCACCCCGGGCTTGTCCCGGGGACCCAGGATCACCGAGGCCCAGGCAAATCCCCGAAGCCGTGTTCATGGGTGGCCGGGACAAGCCCGGCCATGACGATCAGTTGGGAATGCGCCGCGCTGCTTCCATGACGGCCGCCCTGCGGGCCTCCGCGATCGGCGCCAGCCGCGCCTCCACCGCCGCCCGCACCGCCGCGGGCGCGGTCTCCGGCCGGCCGGCGTCGAACGGCGGCTGCGGGGCGTATTCCAGGGCCAGTTGAACGCCTTGCGCGTAGGCCTCTCCCGCCAGCTCGGCCAGCAGGGTGAAGGCGAAGTCGATACCCGCCGTGACCCCGCCGCCGGTGATGATGTTCCCGTCGCGCACCACCCGGCCCGGATCCGGGGTCGCGCCGAACGCCGAAAGCTGGTCGCGCCAGGCCCAGTGACAGGCCGCCCGCTTGCCCTTCAGGAACCCCGCGGCGCCAAGGATCAGCGAGCCGGTGCACACCGAGGTCAGGTATTTCGCCGAGCCGCCCAGCCGCCGGATGTCGGCCATGAAGCCGTCGTCCAGCATGGCGTCCGCGGTCCCGAACCCACCCGGCACGCAGAGCACGTCGCAGGTCGCGATCGCCCAGAGGTCCGCCAGCCCTGAGAACCGCAGCCCCTCCGCCTCGATGTCCGCCCCGCCCCTGGAGGCCACGATCACCTCCGCCCCCGGCGCCCGGACCAGCACCTGATGCGGGCCGGTGAAGTCCAGGTGGGTGACCAACGGATAGAGCGGGATGACGATGCGGGTCATGGGCCCCATCCATAGCGGATGCGCCCTTGCGGCGCACGCCGGCTTGAGGGCAAACCTGGGCCATGAAAGCGCAGGCCAACGGCCGCAAGGCCATCTTCATCACCGGCGCGGCCAGCGGCATCGGCCTGGCCACCGCCCGGCGGTTCGTGGCCGGCGGCTGGTTCGTGGGCCTGGCCGACATCGACGCCAAGGGGCTGACTGCCGCCCTCGCCGCCATCGGGCCCGGCAATGGGTCCATCCATCGCTTTGACGTCCGCGACCGCGGCGGCTGGCGACGCGAGCTCGCCGCCTTCGCCAAGCTCACCGAAGGCCGCCTGGACGTCCTGATGAACAACGCGGGCCTGGCCCGCGCCGGCTTCCTGGAGCAGCAGTCGGCGGAGGACGTCGACCTGCAGATCGACGTCAACCTCAAGGGGGTCATCAACGGCTGTCAGGCCGGCTTCGATCTGCTGGCCGGCACCCATGGTTCCCAGGTGGTGAACCTGGCCTCGGTGGCCGGCGTCATCGCCCCGCCGCGGCTTTCGATCTACGCGGCCACCAAGTTCGCGGTGCGGGCGCTGTCGGAATCCCTGGACGTGGAGTTCGCCCGCGTGGGCGTCGGCGTGCGCTGCATCATGCCGTGGTTCCTCGACACCCCCCTGCTGGATGGCGTCGGCCTGGCCGGGAACAAGACCGCGCGCGAGGCCCTGCGGGCCGGCGGCGCGCCGATCTATCGGGTGGAACTGGCCTCCGAGGCGGTGTGGAACGCGGTCCACGGCAAACCCCGCCTGCACCATATGGTCGGCGCCAAGGCGAGGTCGGCGGCCCTGATGAGCCGGCTCGCGCCGGCCCTGGTCCGCAAGGGGTTCAGGCTGCGGGCTGAGCGGCCGTGAGGCCGGCGGCCTCGGCGGGCTTCTCGGCCGCCGGGGCTGCGACCGCCTGACTGGCCTCGCCCTTCGGCGCTCCGTCGGTGGTCGCGGGCGGCGCCGCGATCGTCGGCGCTTCGATCATCGCCGGCTCCAGTTTCAGGTCGGTGTCGGCCTCGGGCCCGGCGGTCAGCACCACCGGCGCCGTCGCGAGCTGGCCGGCCTTGCGCGGGCTGAGGCGGTAGAAGACATGCATCCCCACCTGGGCCACGCGGCTCATCTGCGGGCCCCAGGCCGGGCTGACGCCGGTGGTGTGGAAGTGGGTGGCGCGGCCGACCTGGGCGATGGCCTGGCCGGCCAGGGCGCGCGAGGCGACCCGGCGGGCCCGCGTCCAGGCGCTGGTCTCGCGCCCGGCCCGCATTGAGCCGTCGCAGGCGAAGGAGAACTGGCAGCCGTGCCTGCGCCCGGCGCCCTGGAACACCACCGCGCAAACGGTCTTCGGGAAGGCCGGGTGCTTCACCCGGTTCATCACCACCTGGGCGACGGCGAACTGGCCGGTGGGGTTCTCGCCCCGCGCCTCGTAATACACCGCCTGGGTGAGGCATTCGAGGTCGCTGGCCGACCTGGCCTTGGGCGCCTCGATGGCCGTCTGAGACCGCAACGGGCTGGTCGCCAGTCGCAGCATGGCTTCCGAAAGCCCTCCCACCCGCACGGCGGAAGCCTGGTGGTCATAGCCTTCGGCGGCCGCCACGGCGATCCGCTGTGAATGGGCGTGGTCCGATGCGTGCCCGGCCATACCGCCGGCAAGATAGGCCGCTCCGAGGCTCAGGCCGACGCCCGAACCAATCAATGCGGCGCTGATCAGCACGCGCCAGTCGGCGCCCGCTTGCGTTCCAAATCTCAAAATAATCTATTCCCGAACTGCGAGGGCGGCAGCGCCCTCCTGGACTTGACGCCGCGAACGCCCCTGCTCGTGCTGGAAGCGTTCGCCGGCAGGCCTGTCCCGATATCGGTGAGGGACGAGGCGACGGCAAATGGTGAAGGACGTATGAACACCTTCGCTGATTCTGGCAAGTCCTTTTTGCACTGCAGCATAGATGTGGGCCTCCGGAAGGGGCTGTTCCCTTTTGATCCACTGAAGGTCTGCCGGGGCAATTGACGGGCCATCTCTGGCCACCTGGCGGTGATCTCTGTGGATCCCGGAATTCTCTTAAGGTTTCCAACATTTACCTTAAGCGGAACCGTAGCTGTGCGGGGGCTGTTCTAAAGGCGAGTAAACCCCTCGCGGAGTCACCCCAAATGCGCTCGACGCTCATCCTTCTGGCCGGCGCCTGCCTGGCCCTGGCCGCCTGCGGCCACAGCACCGAACAACGCGCCGCCACCGGCGCGGTGGCCGGCGCCGTGGTCGGCGGCCCCATCGGCGCGGCGGCCGGCGCCGCCGTCGGCACGGTCGTCAGCAAGGCCGCTGGCGAATAGACCCCATCCGGAAGCTGCCTTCTCCCCTCGCGGGAGAAGGTGGCGTCCGGAGGACGACGGATAAGGGGCCGCCCCTAGCCTTCCGCCCCCCAACCCCCTACCTTCGCGTTCATGCCCCGTTCCCCTGGCGTCACCGACGCCTCAGCCGTCTTCGACTACGACGAGAACTCCGTCCCGCTCCTCTGGAAGCCGCACAGGCCCGTGCGCCCGGAGAAGTCGGAGGGCGGCCAGAAATTCAAGCTGGTCTCCGACTACCAGCCGGCCGGCGACCAGCCGACCGCCATCGCCGAACTCGTTCAGGGCCTGCAGGGTACCGAGCACGACCAGGTGCTGCTCGGCGTCACCGGCTCGGGCAAGACCTTCACCATGGCCAAGGTCATCGAGGCCACCCAGCGCCCGGCGCTGATCCTCGCTCCCAACAAGACCCTCGCCGCCCAGCTATACAGCGAATTCAAGAGCTTCTTCCCCGAGAACGCGGTGGAGTTCTTCGTCTCCTACTACGACTACTACCAGCCCGAGGCCTATGTCCCCCGGACCGACACCTACATCGAGAAGGATAGCTCGATTAACGAGCAGATCGACCGGATGCGCCATTCGGCGACCCGCGCGATCCTGGAGCGCGACGACGTCATCGTCGTGGCCTCCGTCTCCTGCATCTACGGCATCGGCTCGGTGGAGACCTATTCGGCCATGACCTTCATGCTCGAACCGGGCATGCGGATCGACGAGAAGAAGCTGATGGGGGACCTCGTGGCCCTCCAGTACAAGCGCAACGACCAGGCCTTCGAGCGCGGGACCTTCCGGCGGCGCGGCGACACCCTGGAGATCTTCCCCGCCCACTACGAGGACCGCGCCTGGCGCATCTCCCTGTTCGGCGACGAGGTGGAATCGATCTCCGAGTTCGACCCCCTCACCGGCAAGAAGACCGGCGATCTGAAAGGCGTGAAGATCTACGCCAACAGCCACTACGTCACGCCCCGCCCGACGCTCCGCCAGGCGGTCAACTCCATCAAGGCCGAGCTCAAGGAGCGCCTCGACTGGATGGTCGCCAACGGCAAGCTGCTGGAGGCCCAGCGGCTGGAACAGCGCACCACCTTCGACATGGAGATGATCGAGGCCACCGGCTCCTGCGCCGGCATCGAGAACTACTCCCGCTATCTCACCGGCCGCCGGCCCGGCGAGCCGCCGCCCACCTTCTTCGAATACATCCCCGACAACGCCCTTTTGTTCGTCGACGAGAGCCACCAGACCGTCCCGCAGATCGGCGCCATGTACCGCGGCGACTACCGCCGCAAATGGACCCTGGCCGAATACGGCTTCCGCCTGCCCTCCTGCCTCGACAACCGCCCCCTCAAGTTCGAGGAGTGGGACGCCATGCGGCCGGACACCGTCCACGTCTCGGCCACCCCCGGCCCCTGGGAGATGGACCGCACCGGCGGGGTCTTCGCCGAGCAGGTGATCCGCCCCACCGGCCTCATCGACCCGCCGGTGGAGGTCAAGCCGGTCATGGCCGACGGTTTCTCCCAGGTGGACGACGTCATCGACCAGGTCCGCCAGACCGCCGCGGCCGGCTACCGGTCGCTGATCACCGTCCTCACCAAGAAGATGGCCGAGGACCTCACCGAGTACATGCACGAGCAGGGCCTGCGCGTGCGCTACATGCACTCCGACGTCGACACCATGGAGCGCATCGAGATCATCCGCGACCTGCGGCTGGGGGCCTTCGACGCCCTGGTGGGCATCAACCTGCTGCGCGAGGGCCTGGATATCCCCGAGTGCGGCCTGGTGGCCATCCTCGACGCCGACAAGGAGGGCTTCCTGCGCTCGGAGACGTCGTTGATCCAGACTATCGGCCGGGCGGCCCGCAACGTCGACGGCAAGGTCATCCTCTACGCCGACCGCATCACCGGCTCCATGGAGCGGGCCATGGCCGAGACCAAACGCCGTCGCGAGAAACAGGCGATCTACAACACCGCCCACGACATCACGCCGGCCTCGATCCGCTCCAGCATCAAGGACATCCTCGCCAGCCCCTACGAGAAGGACCGCGTCACCGTCCCGGTGGGCGTGGCCGAGGCCGGCAAGCCCTTCCTGGGCGACAACTTCAAGACCACCCTGCGCGACCTCGAGAACCGCATGCGCGAGGCCGCGGCGAACCTGGAGTTCGAAACCGCCGCGAAGCTGCGCGACGAGATCAAGCGCCTGAAGATGCTCGACCTGGAGTTCGCCAACGAGATGCTCACCCCCGCCGGCGAGACCGCCGACAAGGGCGCCGTCAAGCGGGTGAGGGCCGAGGCCCGGGCCGAGGCGGCCGAACGCTTCAGGAAAGGCCGGTTGTAGGACCCGCGACCTTGGCCTTAACTGGGGCTGGGTGGAGGATCCAAAAAAATGAAGCGCGCGGTGGGAATGCTGTTGGCCGTGGCTGCGGGCCTGGGCGGCGCTGTCGCCGAGGCCCAGCCCGGCCCGACCCGGGCCGACCAGATCCGCGCCCACAAGATCGAGGCCAGGCGCATCGCTGGCGCCGACTTCACCGGCGCCCTCGCCCGCCTCTGCACCGTCCCCGACACCATGATGCCGCGCGCGGCCCCGGCCGGCGGCCCGGCCATCCCTGACCGCGCCAGCTGGTACGCCGAGCCCTACAAGGTTTTCGACGACCTCTACTGGGTCGGCACCAAGGTCCATTCCGCCTGGGCGCTGACCACCCGTGACGGGATCATCCTCATCGACACGGTCTACAACTACGCCGCGGAGACCGCGATCGTCGGCGGCCTGAAGAAGCTCGGCCTCGACCCGGCGAGCGTGAAGTACGTCGTCATCTCCCACGGCCATGGCGACCACGACGAAGGCGCGCGCCTCTTCCAGGAACGCTACGGCGCCCACGTGGTGATGAGCGCCGAGGACTGGGAGCTGGTGGCCGGCCAGACGGGCATGCCCGGCGGCCAGCCGAAGCGCGACGTCGTGGCCAAGGACGGCGACCGCGTCACCCTGGGCGGCGCCGAGGTCCGCCTGGTCCAGACGCCCGGCCACACCCTCGGCACCCTGTCGATGGTGTTCACGGTCCACGACAAGGGCCGGCCGATCGCCGTGGCCTATTCGGGCGGCACCGCCTTCAACTTCCCGCCCTCGAAGGTCCGGTTCGACAGCTACATCGCCTCGCAGCGCAGGCTCGCCAGGGCCGCCGCCGAGGCCGGCGCCACGGTGTTGCTCTCCAACCACTCGGAGTTCGACCGGGCCTATGACCTGGCCCGCGTCTCCCAGCTCCCCCGCGCGCCGGGCGAACCCAGCCCGTTCGTGATCGGCGCCGACGCCGTCGGCCGTTATTTCGCGGTCACCGCCGCCTGCGCCGAGTCCGCCAAGCTGGAGACCGGGGTGCCCTGAGCCTCAAATGAGGCCCGCGCCTTCACCGTCGGGACCAAAGCCCGGGCCACGCGTTGCCCTGATCAACGCAGTCGCTGGCCCAGGATCCATAAAATGGCGAATTCGAAGACTCCGGCGCCCTCGGGCGCCGCCAAACCCGTGACCGCCGCCGGCGGCGAGACCCACCAGACCGCGTCGGCGCCGGACGCCCGCCTGACCACCAATCACGGCACGCCGCTCAGCGACAACCAGAACTCCCTGAAGGCCGGTCCGCGCGGATCGACGCTGCTGGAGGACTTCATCCTCCGCGAGAAGATCCAGCACTTCGACCACGAGCGGATCCCCGAGCGCATCGTCCACGCCCGCGGCTCGGCCGCCCACGGCTTCTTCGAACTGACCAAATCGCTCTCGAAATACACCCGCGCCAAGGTCCTCACCGAGGTCGGCAAGCGCACCGAGGTGTTCACCCGCTTCTCCACCGTGGCCGGCGGCGCCGGGTCCGTCGACACGCCGCGCGACGTCCGCGGCTTCGCGGTGAAATTCTACACCTCGGAGGGCAACTGGGACCTGGTGGGCAACAACATCCCGGTGTTCTTCATCCAGGACGCCATCAAGTTCCCGGACCTCGTCCACGCCGTGAAGATGGAGGCCGACCGCGGCTTCCCGCAGGCGGCGAGCGCCCACGACACCTTCTGGGACTTCATCGGCCTGATGCCCGAGGCCACCCACATGATCATGTGGGCCATGTCCGACCGCACCATCCCGCGCTCCCTGCGGATGATCGAGGGCTTCGGCGTCAACACCTTCCGGCTGCTGAACGACAAGGACGAGGCCACCTTCGTGAAGTTCCACTGGCGGCCGAAGCTCGGGACCCAGTCCACCTGCTGGGACGAGGCGGTGAAGATCGCCGGCGCCGATCCGGACTACCACCGCCGCGACCTCTTCGAGGCCATCGACACGGGCGGCTTCCCGGAATGGCAGCTGGGCGTCCAGCTGCTGAGCCAGGCCGAGGCCGACGCCCTGCCCTTCGACATCCTCGACGCCACCAAGCTGATCCCCGAGGAGCTGCACCCCATCGAGGTGGTCGGCCGCATGGTGCTGGACCGCAACCCCGACAACTTCTTCGCCGAGACCGAGCAGGTCGCCTTCCTGCCCACCAACCTGCCGCCCGGCATCGACGTCTCGGAGGACCCGCTGCTGCAGGGCCGGCTGTTCTCCTACCAGGACACCCAGCTCTCCCGCCTCGGCACGGTGAACTTCCACCAGCTGCCGATCAACCAGCCCAAGGGCTGCCCCTTCCAGAACCTGCAGCGCGACGGCCAGATGCAGATGCTGGTCCCCAAGGGCCGGGCCAACTACGAGCCCAACAGCCTCGCAGAGGCCGGCGAGATCGGCGGCCCGCGCGAGGACCCCAAGGGCGGCTTCCGCACCGCCCAGATCCCGGTCGAGGACGGCAAGGTCCGGCTGCGCCCCGAGAGCTTCGCCGACCACTACAGCCACGCGCGGCTGTTCTTCCGCTCCCAGACCGAGATCGAACAGGCCCACATGGCCACGGCCCTGGTCTTCGAGCTCTCCAAGTGCAGCTTCGAGCACGTCCGCACCCGCATCCTCGCCAACCTGCGCAACGTGGATGAGGGCCTGGCCCAGCGCGTCGCCGACGGCCTGGCCATGAAGCTGCCGCCCACCTCGGCCCCAGCCGCCAAGCCCCAGGACATGAAGCCCTCGCCGGCCCTCAGGATCGTCGGCAAATATCCCGACACCCTGGACGGCCGTTCCGTCGCTATCCTGGTCACCGACGGCGCTGACGGCGCGGTAGTGGATGCGGTCCGCGCGGCCGCCGAAGCCGACGGGGCCACCGTCAAGATCATCGCCCCCAAGATCGGCGGCGCGAAGCTGAAGGGCGGCAAGCTGCTGCCGGCCGACGGCCAGCTCGCCGGTTCGCCCTCGGTGCTCTTCGACGCCGTCGCCCTGGTGCTCTCCGAGGACGGCTGCGCCCAGTTGCTGAACGAAAGCGCCGCCACCGACTTCGTCGCCAACGCCTTTGTCCACCTGAAGGCGATCGGCTTCACCGCCGAGGCTCAACCCTTGCTGGACAAGGCCGGCGTGGTCCCCGACGACGGCGTCATCGACCTGAAAGCCGGCGCCAAGGCCTTCCTGCCCCCCGCCCGCACCCGCCCATGGGCGCGCGAACCCGCCGTCAGGCTCCTCGCCTGACGAGGGCTCCCTCTCCTCCCCCCCTGGGGGAGGGGGACCGCGAAGCGGTGGAGGGGGCCGCCGCCCTCACCCCTTCCGGAACACCAGCACCAGGTTGTTGGCCGGCATGGCGATGCGCTCGGTCAGGCTCAGGCCCTGCGCATCGCCGAGCGCCGCCAGCGCGTCCACCCGCCGGATTCCCCACGCGGGATTGCGCGCCTTGAGGCTCTCGTCGAACGCCAGATTGCTTGGCGCGGTTGGCACATCGGCCTCGATGAACGGGCCGTAGAGGAACAGGCCGGCGCCCGGCGGCAACACCCGCCCCGCCCCCGCCATCAGCCCCTCGCTCGCCGCCCAGGGCGAGATGTGGATCATATTGATGCTCACCACCGCCTCGGCGCGGTTCACCGGCCAGCCGTCCGGCGCCGACGCATCCAGCCGCAGCGGCTCAAGCAGGTTCTCCAGCCCCGCGTGCCGCCGCCAGGCCTCGATGCTGGCCAGCGCCCCGTCGTCCGCATCGGTCGGCTGCCACCGAAGGTCCGGCAGCGCCGCCGCGAAATGCACCGCATGCTCTCCCGCCCCGGCCGCCACCTCCAGCACCAGGCCGCGCGCCGGCAGCCTTGGCCCCAGCACCTCCAGCAGCGGGCCGCGGTTGCGGGCCGTGGAGGGCGAGGATCGGGCGTCGGGCGGGGGCAGGTCGGTCACCGCGCCACCCTACCGCCTGCATCGTCGAAAGCCGATGACAACCGCGATCCGGGCTCTACTGTATCGCCACGCAAGGAGCCTGCCCTGGTGCTGATCGCCGCCCAATCCCTGAGCCGCCGGAGCGTGGCGTGAGCGTCCAGCTGCTCTCCGTCGTCGCCCTGGTGGTGCTGTTCCTGATCGGCACCGTCCTGCCGCTGAACATGGGCGCCCTGGCCTTCGCGGCGGCCTTCCTGGTCGGCGTCCTGGCCATGGGCATGACCCCGGCCGCGATCTTCGACGGCTTCCCCGGCGACCTGTTCGTCACCCTGGTCGGCGTCACCTACCTGTTCGCCGTCGCCCAGAAGAACGGCACCGTGGACTGGCTGGTCGAACGCGCTGTGCTGATGGTCCGCGGCCATGTCGCCGCCATCCCCTGGGTGATGTTCGCCATCGCCGCGGTCTTGACCGGCTTCGGCGCCCTGGGCCCCGCCGCCGTCGCCATCCTCGCCCCCATCGCCCTCACCTTCGCCGCCCAGCACCGGATCAACCCGGTGCTGATGGGCCTGATGGTCATCCACGGCGCGCAGGCCGGCGGCTTCTCGCCGATCAGCGTCTACGGCGGCATCGTCAACAACCTGATCGAGAAGGCCCAGATCCCGCCCAACCCGAGCGTGATCTTCGCCTCCAGCTTCCTGTTCAACGTCGGCATCGCCATCGCCCTGTTCTTCGTCTTCGGGGGCCTGGAGATCCTGCGCCGTCGCCGTGTCGCCCCGGGCGCGGCGGTCGATCCGCATCCCGAGCCCGCCTCCCGCTCGGTCTCCGGCCACGGCGGCACGCCGGCCACCGCCACCATCGCCCACCCGGCCCCACAGGCCCCGTCCGGCGCCATCCGCCTCGACCTCCACCGCGCCATGACCCTGGTCGGCCTCATCGTGCTGGGCGCCGGGGCCCTGGCCTTCAAGTTCAATGTCGGCCTCCTGGCCTTCGTGGTCGCCGTCGTCCTCTCGCTCATGGCGCCCAAGACCCAGAAGGGCGCCATCGACAAGGTCAGCTGGTCCACGGTCCTCTTGATCTGCGGCGTGGTCACCTATGTCGAGGTGATGCAGTCGGCCGGCACGGTCGATCAGATCGGCGCGGCCATCTCCGCCCTGCCCTCGCCGCTGCTGGCGGCCCTGTTGCTCTGCTTCACCGGCGCCATCGTCTCGGCCTTCGCTTCCTCCACCGCCCTGCTGGGCGCCATCATCCCCCTGGCCATGCCCTTCCTGGCCGCGGGCCAGGTCAGCCCGATCGGCGTCATCGCCGCCATCGCCGTCTGCACCACCATCGTTGACACCAGCCCCTTCTCCACCAACGGCGCCCTGGTGGTGGCCAACGCCCAGGAGGCCGAGCGCGAATCCGTGCTGCGCACCCTGCTCATCTACAGCGCGGTGATCGCCGCCGCCGGGCCGGTGATCGCCTGGCTGGTGCTGATCGTCCCCAACTGGATCTGACCGCCCCAACTGGATTCTGACATGATCTCCCGCCGTCTCTCCGCCCTGCTGGCGACCGCCGCCCTCGCCGCCGCCGCCCCCGCGACAGCCGAAGTCACCCGCTTCGAGATCGTCTCCCGCGGCCCGGCCTTCCAGGGCCGCAGCTTCGGCGCCGCCGGCCCGGTGGAGATGATCGTCGGCCGGGCCACCTTCGCCGTCGATCCGGCCAACCCCCACAACCAGGTGATCGCCGACCTCGCCCAGGCCCCCCGCGCCGCCAATGGCCGCGTCGAGGCGACCACCGACGTGGTGATCCTCCGCCCACGCGCGGCTGCCGGTCCCCTGCTGGTCGAGCTGCCGAACCGTGGCCGGGTCCTGGCCATCGGCTGGATGCACGACGCCGGCGGCAGCCCGCCCGGCCCGCCGTCCTTCAAGGACGCCGCCGACGCCGGCAACGGCTTCCTGTTCGAGCGCGGCGTCACCCTGGTCGAGGTCGGCTGGCAGGGCGACATCCGGCCCGCCGACGGCGTCGGCATGCGCCCACCGGTGATCGCGGGCCTCACCGGCCCCGCCCGCGAGCTCTGGACCTTCGCCGAGCCCGCCCCTGTGGTCCGGGCGAAGCTCAGCTACCCCGCCGCCAGCCCTGGCCCCGCCGCCGGCAAGCTCACCGTGCACGTCACCCCTGACGCGCCGGCCACCTCGCCGGCCGGCCTCGCCTTCCGCCTCGTGGACCCCACCACCATCGAGATCACCCGCCCCGCCGGCCTCGGCCCGCGCGCGGTCTACGAGTTCAACTACACCGCCACCGACCCCGCCGTGATGGGCATGGGCTTCGCCGCCGTGCGCGACGTCGCCGCCTTCCTGAAGTTCGACAAGACCGCGGCCAATCCGCTGGCGGCCTCCGGCCTGCCCGCCAAGGCTATCGGCCTCGGCATCTCCCAGTCCGGCCGCGCCCTGCGCGACTTCCTCTACCAGGGCTTCAACGCCGACGAGCAGGACCGGCAGGTGTTCGACGGCATGCTGCCCGTCGTCCCCGGCGCCCGCCGCTCCTTCACCAACGCTCGCTTCGCCCAGCCCGGCCGCAACCCCGGCCCCCAGGCCGACCGCCTCTACCCGATCGCTCAGTTCCCCTTCGCCTACGAGGCGACCCAGGATCCGCCCACCGGCCGCACCGACGGCGTGCTTTCCCCGTGCCGCGCCAGCAAGACCTGCCCCAAGGTCATCCAGGTGGATTCCGAGTACGAGTTCTGGGGCTCCCAGGCCGCCCTGAACGTCATCACCCCCACCGGCCAGCCCCTGCCCCTGCCGCCTGAAGTCCGCGCCTTCATGGTCGCCGGCGCCCCGCACGCCGCTGCCGGCCCGACGCCCTCCCAGGCCTCCCCCGCCTGCCTGCTCTCCAGCAGTCCGGTCCAGTGGTCCTCGCTGCTCCGCGCCCTGTTCGTCGGCCTGGATCAGTGGCTGGGCGGCGTCCAGCCCCCGGCCAGCCGCTATCCCCTGATCCCCGACGGCGCCCTGGTGCCGCCGGACCAGGCCTTCCCGCCCATCGTGCCCCTGCCCTACCGGCGCCAGTTCGCCCGCGCCTACCATGTGGACCAGACCGCCGCCGGCCCGGTCATCCGCGGCGCCTATCCGGTGCTGGTGCCCAGGGCCGGCCCGGACGGCAACGCGATCGGCGGCGTGCGCCTGCCGATGGTCGCCGCCCCCAGAGCCACCTACACCGGCTGGAATCCCCTGCGCGGCGCCAGCGGCGCGGAGGACCTCTGCACCCAGCAGGGCGGCGCCCTGCCCTTCGCGCCCAGCGACGCCGAGGCCCTGATGGCCGACGACTCCCGCCGCTCTATCGAGGAGCTCTACCCCACGCCCGAGTCCTACGTGGCCAAGGTCAAGGCCGCCGCCGACGAACTGGTCGCCGCCCGCCTGCTCCTGCCGGCGGACGCGGCGGCGGATGTCCGCGCCGCGCAGGCGGGGACGTTGGCGGGGCTGGGAACTGGGCGATAGGGTTGGCGGTTGGAACCAACCGCTCAGTTTTTCGCATCCCGCATGCATCCACAACGGTGACGCCGTCGTTATACCCCTCGAGCCAATTTGTGGGCGGGACTCGAGATGTCGGACACGAGGTCGACCGCTGGGAGTTTTGACCTGACCGGCGCATGGTCAGGCGTGGTCTCCTCCGATCGCAGCTTCGCCCCCACGCCGTTCACAGCCCTGCTCGACGAGACGCTGGGTTGGATCCTCGGCTCCACCGAAGAACGTGTTGGGCCAGGTCAGGGGCGCTGCGGCGCGCGCGCCACCTTGCAGGGCAGGCGCGAGGGACGAGCCGTGACGTTCCTCAAAACCTACGACCTTGGAACCGCGCTCTACGACACCGTCAGCTTTACGGGCGAGCTGTGCCTGGATGGCACGGAGATAGCCGGCGCCTGGTCCAGCGACGGTTGGTCGGGCGAGTTCCTGATGGTGCGCACGCCTCCAGACCGCGAGACTATGATCCGAAACGTCTACCAGGCGTCCTACGCCATCGGCGACGAACCGATCTACCGTCGTTGACGGCGGGAACGCGGCCTACGCCGTCACAAACCGACCCGTGCCGCTCAGCGTGCTCGAGTTCGGGCCTGCCAACCTGGGCTGGAACCCATGCGCGCGCCAGCGGGGCGGGGTTGGCGGGGCGTTAGGGGCCTCCGGCCTTTCAATGCCCAAGGCGCTCGATGAGCCGATCGTAATCCGCCGGAATGTGCTCGCGCTTCAGCCGGCCGGTGGCGACCATTTCGGCGACGTGCTGGCGCACGGTTGGAACGCCCCGCGGCGCACCGCGAAGCGCGTTCCGCATACCAGCCGCGACGGCGCGCACCTCCCGGATGGCTGCGGTGTCCATCTTGAACGAAAGCCGCAGCTGGTGGTCTTCCATGGTGTCTAGGCGTTCGACGGTAAAAGCCGGAAACCGGCTCCCTAGGACGAACTGAGTGGTGCGGGACGATAGGCTGTCGCAGGCCTTCGGCATCTGATTTCTGGGCATCTGAGTCCCTTGAATACCGCTCCAGCGGGAGCGAGGCGGGGACGTTATACAACCTACGGTAATCAATGTGGAAGTATCAATCTATGCGGGATTGGCGCCGTCGGAAGCGTTTAGGAGCGAACAGAACCTTCGGGCGGCGATCCAGGCGAGGCCCGGCGCCGTCAGCCAGCCATCCGTATGGCGGGAGCACTCACCACGCCTTCCCGCCCCTGGCGCCCCCCTGTGTCCCCGCTAACCACGCACCGTGTCCCAAAATCCCCACATCCCGCGCCAACTGGCGCCGTTCATGCGGCAGTCAGGGAACCTGCACCATTGTTCGTACGTAAACGAGACACGCAGGCGGCCACTGGCCTGGAAGCGTCCCAAGGTGGGGCGCGGGTCGGTGGAGGAAGCCTAAGGTATTGGGGATTTGAGGGTTTTAAGCATGTCACCGTCTCTCAGTGTGGTTAGTGAAAACGGCCTGAACACTATCCAGCCGCAGCCGAAGTCCGAGACTGTCGCCGAGCGCGTGCGCCGGCTGCAGTCCGAGGCCAAGCAGCTGGCCAAGGATCACATCAAGGCGCTCACCGCCCAGATCGTCGCCGTCGAGGAGATGGCGGCCGAGATCGCCGAGGGCGGCGACGCCTATCCGCCGGGCATCCGCGACATCGCGCGTCGCCTGGTCGAGGACATGGACAGCCGCGTCCAGACCCTCGAAGCCATCTCCGCCCGCACCAACTAGGCGGGCGCAGGCGGGCCGGCCGGCGGGGCGTCTCATCCCCCGCCCCACGCCGGCGGCCCAGCCACGTTAGTCACGTCGGTTATTGATGAAGGCGTCCGCCCCCCGGCGGGCGCCTTTTTCGATGCGCGCACGATAGTTGGAAAGGGCCCCTGGCGCCGGGGGGGGAAGCATCACCATATAGACGTCTCGAGTCGTCGGTCGTGTGCCGCCACAGAAGCGGTCGATCATTCCTGGCGTGGGCGTCCTGCCCGACAAAATCGCTAAGGAATTATCCATGGCGAAGCCCTCCGAGCCCCCCATCCTGCATGCCGCCCTGGTCCACGGGGCCCATCTCCTCGACGCCCACCCCTTCGCGCGCGGCATGATCCAGGGTCGCCTGGACGCCGGCCAGGCCTGGGAGGGCCTGAAGGACGCCTGCGCCAAGGCCGGCCAGATCCGGGAGCTGCTCTGGAAGGCGGTGCGGGAAGGCCAGGCGGCCGAGGACGCGAAGGGTTATTCGTCCGAGGCGTTCCAGCAAGGGCGCGAGACCGCGGAGCGGGCCGCCGCCGAGGACGAGCGCCTGCGCGACCAGCTGATGTCCGCCGACGCCCCCGACCTCGATGCGGTGATCCACAAGTTCCTGCTGCTCACCCGCGTGACGGACGGCGTGGTGTGGGATTTCGCCGATCCGGAGACCTGGGCGTCCGTCATGGCCCGTGCGCCAGGCTCCGAAACCACCCGGGCGGTGGCCAGCATCTATCTCGACGTGGTGCGCCTGGCCGGCTGCGCGCATGCGGCGGACAAGCCGATCCCCCAGGCCGCCTGACCGGGGCTCCCCAAAGGGGGCGATCTAGGTCAGCAGATCCCGAAACTCATGGCTCCGGCGCAGCCACGCCGCCGCGTACCCGCAGATCGGCGTCACCTTCAGGCCCTTCTTACGCACGTCGGCCAAGAGCGCGCTCATCAGCCGCCCGGCCGCCCCCGTGCCCCTGAGCGCCGGCGGGCTTTCCACGTAGAGGATGTAGAGCCGGCCATCGCGCAGCTGGTAGTCGGCGTGCGAGGTCATCCCCTGCTCGTCCATCTCGTACCGCTCACCGGTGTCGCGCAGCTCGGCCATCTCGTCCTCCTCGGCGGGTTTAGAACGCCCGGGCGCCCGCCTCCAGTTCCTCCACCTTGGCCGCGCGGGCTTCCGTTTCGGCGGATCGCGCTCTAGAAGGGCCCGCTTCGATTTGCGAGGGGGCTCAAGCGTCACGTGTCTCGGCTGGTGATGAAATTCGGCGGCACCTCGGTGGCCGACCTGGAGCGCATCCGCAGGGTCGCCCGGCTGGTGAACGCCGAGCGCGAGGCCGGCCATCAGGTGGCCGTGGTGGTCTCGGCCATGGCCGGCAAGACCAATGAGCTGGTGGCCTGGACCGACGGCGCCGGCCCGGCCGGCCAGGGGCTGGCCTCCTCCGACAGCGAATATGACGTGGTGGTGGCCTCCGGCGAGCAGGTCACGGCCGGGCTGCTGGCCATGACCCTGCGCAACATGGGCGTGCCGGCCCGCTCCTGGATGGGCTGGCAGGTGCCGCTCATCGCCGACGACGCCCACGGCCGCGCGCGCATCGACGAGATTCCGCCCGAGAAGCTGGCCGCGGCCATGGACTCCGGCGAGGTGGCGGTGATCGCCGGCTTCCAGGGCGTCACCCGCGACGGCCGCATCGCCACCCTCGGCCGGGGCGGCTCGGACACCAGCGCCGTGGCCATCGCCGCGGCGGTCGGGGCGGCCTGCGACATCTACACCGACGTGGACGGGGTCTACACCACCGACCCGCGCATCGAATCCCGCGCCCGGAAACTCGCCAAGATCTCCTACGAGGAGATGCTGGAGATGGCCTCCCTGGGCGCCAAGGTGCTGCAGACCCGCTCGGTCGAGCTGGCCATGGCCTATCATGTGCCCGTTCGGGTGCTTTCGAGTTTCGTGGAGCCGGGCGAAGCGCCCGGTCAGGGCACCATCGTGTGCGACGAGGAGGAGATCGTGGAGAAGCGCATCGTGAGCGGCGTGGCCTACAGCCGCGACGAGGCCAAGATCAGCCTGTTCGGCCTGCCCGACCATCCGGGCGTGTCCTCGAACATCTTCGGCGCCCTGGCCGACGCCAACGTCAACGTGGACATGATCGTCCAGTCCCACGCCCGCACCGCCGACACCGCCAACATGGAGTTCACGGTCGGCAAGCGCGACGCGGCTAGAGCCGTGGAGATCGTCCGCGCCGCCCAGAGCTCGATCGGCTTCGAGGACGTGCAGGTCAACGAGGACGTCGCCAAGGTCTCGGTCATCGGGGTCGGCATGCGCAGCCACACCGGCGTGGCTAAGACCATGTTCCAGGCCCTGGCCGACAAGGGCGTGAACATCCAGGTGATCTCCACCTCGGAGATCAAGATCAGCGTCCTGATCGACGCGGCCTACACCGAACTCGCCGTCCGCGCCCTGCACGCCGCCTACGAGCTGGAAAAGCTCTAAGCAGCCAACCTCCCTCCGTCGGGTTCCCGACACCTCGTCCGCAGCGGGGAGTTAGGGCCGTCCCCGGGGTGCCCCAACCGCAGGCGGCGGGTGCGTTTCCCGGCGAAAACCGTCCGTGATGTCTCGGTTTATGCACGTAAAGCTGGTAGGACGCCGGCTTAGGGAACGGGAGGTGACAACAGCCCTCATGGCGGTGTCTGGCGTGGCCATTCGTGGACAGCGGAGCCTGCTGCGGCAGATCCGCGAGGCGCTGGCCGGCGGCGGCCCGGCCCAGGGCCGTCTCGACATGGTCACGCGTATCATCGCCCTGTCGATGGTCGCCGAGGTCTGCTCCCTCTACCTGCGCCGTTCCAACGGCGAGATGGAACTGTTCGCCACCGAGGGCCTCGACCCCGGCGCCGTCCACGTCACCCGCATGAAGCCCGGCGAAGGCCTGGTCGGCGAGATCATGCGCCTCGGCCGGCCGCTCAACCTGGCCGACGCCCCCGCCCACCCGACCTTCTCCTACCGTCCTGAGACGGGCGAGGACCCCTACCACGCCTTCCTGGGCGTACCGCTGCTGCGCGGCGGCCGGGCGATCGGCGTCCTGGTCGTCCAGAACCGGGCCACCCGCACCTATTCCGAGGACGAGGTCGAGGACCTGCAGATCGTCGCCATGGTGCTGGCCGAGATGGTCGCCTCCGTGGAGTCCGGCGAGGAGCTGAAGGGCGTCGAGCTGGCGCCCCGCCGGCCCGAGCGGCTGAAGGGCTCCCGGTTCTCGGAAGGCCTCGCCTATGGCGTGGCCGTCCTGCACGACACCCCGGTCGCCCCCTCCCAGCTGCTCTCCGACGACGTGGTCGCCGAGGAAGCCCGCCTCGAAGCCGCCATCGAGGCCCTGCGCCGGCAGATCGACGGCATGCTGGAAGGCCAGCACGGCTTGGTGGACGCCTCCTACGACGTCCTTGAGAGCTACCGGATGTTCGCCCACTCCACCTCGTGGAACCGTGGCCTGCTGGACGCGGTGCGCAACGGGCTGACCGCCGAGGCCGCCGTCGAGCGGGTGCGCTCCGAATACCGGGCCCAGCTCGGCCAGGCGCGCGACGCCTATCTGCGCGAGCGGGTGCACGACCTGGAGGACCTCAACGACCGCCTGCTGCGCCACCTGGCCGGCGACGGCGCCGTGGCCCGCGAGCTGCCCGAGAACGCCATCCTGATCGCCCGGAACCTCGGCCCCGCCGACCTTCTGGAGTACGACCGCACCAAGCTGCGCGGCCTCTTGCTGGAAGAAGGCTCCACCGCCAGCCACGCGGCCATCGTCGCCCGCGCCCTCGACATCCCCTGCGTCGGCCGCCTGCAAGGCCTGCGCGACGGGGTTTCCGAGGGCGACATGGTGATCGTCGACGCCGAGAGCGCCGAGGCCTACCTGCGGCCCCGCGCCGACGTGGTGAAGGCCATCCAGGCCCGCATCGACGTCCGCCTCCAACGCAAGGCCGAGTTCGCCAAGCTGCGCGACACCCCGGCCTTCACCCGCGACGGCGTGAAGGTCACCCTGCTGATGAACGCCGGCCTCGACGTCGACCTGGAGAGCCTGGCCGAGACCGGCGCCGAGGGCATCGGCCTGTTCCGCACCGAGTTCCAGTTCATGGTCTCCGAGACCCTGCCCAGGTTCTCCGGCCAGACCGAGCTCTACTCGCGGGTGATGGAGGCGGCCGGCGGCCTGCCCGTCACCTTCCGCACCCTCGACCTCGGCGGCGACAAGGTGCTGCCCTACATGGAGGCCGAGCGGGAGGACAATCCGGCCCTCGGCTGGCGCGCGGTACGCATGGGCCTCGACCGCCCCGCCCTGCTGCGCCTGCAGCTCCGCGCCCTGATCGCTGCCGCCAACGGCCGCGCGCTCAGGGTGATGTTCCCCCTGGTCAGCACCGTCGACGAATTCCGCGCCGCCCGCGCCCTGGTGGACACCGAAATCGCCTGGGCCCAGCGCCGCGGCCGCCCGGCGCCCGCGCGCCTGGACGTCGGCGCGATGATCGAGGCGCCGTCGCTGATCTGGCACCTGGACGCCCTGCTGCCGATGACCGACTTCGTCTCGGTGGGGACCAACGACCTGATGCAGTACCTGTTCGCGGCCGACCGGGGAAACCCGCGCGTGGCCGACCGCTACGATCCGCTCTCGCCGCCGGCCCTGCGCGCCCTGCAGGCCATCCAGACCGCCTGCGCCGACACCGGCACCCCGGTGAGCGTCTGCGGCGAGATGGCCGGCCGCCCGCTGGAAGCCTTCGTCCTGGTCGGCCTGGGCTTCGAGCGGCTGTCCATGCCACCGGCCGGGGTCGGGCCGGTCAAGCAGATGGTGCTTTCCTGCGATCGCGA
This sequence comes from Caulobacteraceae bacterium, assembly GCA_947476555.1. Lineage (GTDB taxonomy): Bacteria > Pseudomonadota > Alphaproteobacteria > Caulobacterales > Caulobacteraceae > Phenylobacterium. The sequence continues at coordinate 2,034 of CANJRI010000037.1, read as the reverse complement.
GGCGGCCAGACGCGGGGTTTCGGCGTTATTGAAATCGAACGCCGGCTCGGTCCGCAACGAGATCGAAACCTTGGCGCGGAAACTCTACCTGGCGGTCTGACGGGGTGATTCGCACCCCGCGCGACCCCAAGGCGCATATGCAGGACCTCCAGCGCGTGCCAGTTCCTAAACGTCCCCGCGCCAAGCCAAGCCTCCGCGTCGTGGGGTCCGGAGTCGATGTGCCCCTAGACGGCGGTCCAGCCAACGCCAATGACGCCCTCCAGGGCGGCGCCTCCGTGGGCGAGGCCCTGCGCGCGGTGCGCCACGACCTGGGCCTGTCCCTGATCGACCTGGCCGAGAAGACCCGTGTGCGCCGCGCCTATCTGGAAGCCATCGAGGAGATGCGGCTGGGCGACCTGCCCTCCCGCCCCTTCACCATCGGCTACATCCGCGCCTACGCCCTGGCGCTCGGCCTCGACCCGGAAGCCGCCGTCGACCGCTTCAAGGTCGACGAGCCGGTGCTCGACGAGCCGCTGCGCAATCCCGTCGGGGTGGCGGACGACCGCGACCCGCGCCTCGCCGCCTTCGTCGCCGCCGCCATCGTGGTGGTGGTGGCCATCGTGCTCTGGAACGTCGGCCAGCGGGCCATGATCGCCTCGGCCCCGCCCTCGCCCACTGCGCCCGAGGCGCTCAGCTGGAAGCTGCTGGCCGAGACCAAGCCGCTCCCAATGACGCTTGGCAAGCCCTTGCCCGCGCCCGTGGAATCCACCACCCCGCCGCTCTATGAGACCCCGGGCCTCGCCGCCGCCGGACCCGACGGTCAGGGCGCCGACTCCCCGTCGGCCGGCGTCCACGCCCCCACCGCGGAGGAATTCGATCCCTCCACCCTGGCGCCGATGTTCGTGGCCAAGGGCCAGATCTACGGCGCCGCCACACCCCAGATCCCTTCCCTCGTCACCCTGCAGGCGCTCAAGCCCGCGGGGTTGATCGTCCGCGGGACGGGCGGCCAGGTCTACTTCGCCCGCCAGCTCGCCGCCGGCGAAGCCTACCGCGTGCCCCACGTCCAGGGCGTCACCGTCGATGTCTCCGAGCCGCGCGACATCCAGGTGTTCGTCCAGGGCCAGTCACGCGGCCTGCTGCCCTCGCGCCAGGTGCTGGCCTCCAGACTCGCGGGCTGACTTGGGAATTTCACGCCGAGCGCCTATTTTCCGCACCGCATGACCGCCTCCGATCCCGCCCACTACCGCCCCTGGCGCGCCATCCATCGCCGCCCGTCGCGCAAGATCCGCGTCGGCTCCGTGGAGGTCGGCGGCGACGCGCCGATCACCGTCCAGTCGATGACCAACACCCTCACGGCGGACGCCAAGGCCACCATCGCCCAGATCCGCGAGCTGGAAGAGGCCGGCGCCGACATCGTCCGCGTCTCCTGCCCGGATGAGGAGTCCACCGCCGCCTTCAAGGAGATCGCCCGGTCCGTCACCGTGCCCCTGGTGGCCGACATCCACTTCCATTACCGGCGCGGGATCGAGGCCGCCCAGGCCGGCGCCGCCTGCCTCCGGATCAACCCGGGCAACATCGGCTCGCCCTCCCGCGTGAGGGACGTCATCCAGGCCGCCCGCGACCACGGCTGCTCCATGCGCATCGGCGTCAACGCCGGCTCCCTGGAGCGTGATCTGCTCGAACAGTTCGGCGAGCCCTGCCCCGAGGCCATGGTCCAGAGCGCCCTGCGCCACGCCGCCATCCTGCAGGACCACGACTTCCACGAGTTCAAGATCAGCGTGAAGGCCTCGGACATCTTCATGACCGTGGCCGCCTACCAGCAGCTCGCCGAGGCCATTGACTGCCCGCTGCACCTGGGCGTCACCGAGGCCGGCGCCCTGCGCACCGGCACCGTGAAGTCGGCCATCGGCATGGGCTCGCTGCTCTGGGCCGGGATCGGCGACACCATCCGCGTCAGCCTCGCCGCCGACCCGGTCGAGGAGGTCAAGGTCGGCTTCGACATGCTGAAGTCGCTCGGCCTGCGCCACCGCGGCGTCAACATCATCGCCTGCCCCT
>CANJRI010000036.1 GCA_947476555.1 Caulobacteraceae bacterium | reverse complement strand
GGATATCCTTCACCACCCGCTCGCCGGGGGTCGCCTTCGAGGGCAAGGGTTTTGATCTCATCTTCGTTCCTACGTCACTGCGATGAGACCAAAACCCTCCGCTAGCTGGAACCCTGAATCTGTCTCATTGGCGCTGACGGCGGACAGAGCGGAGGGCCCGCCCTGGCGACCCGCCGTATTTGACCCAGGGTTACATTGTTTTCCTCCCGAGTTGGATGGCCGCCCGCTTGCCCCCTGGAAGCCGCAGAGGAGGATCGCGTCGGTCGAGGGCTCGAGGCGTCGCACTTTCAGCACAATAGAACTGGAGCGGGGCGACACCCGCCTAGCCATAACGGCCGTGTTGATGTCAGCGCTTTTTTCCGCCGAGTACTACCTCGACCTATTCCCGCGCTCGTCGGACCAGCCCGGCACCATGCTCTTTATATTCTTATTTGCGTTCGGGATTGGCTTCATCGGCACCCGTCAGGTCAGAGTTGGGGTGAAGACAGCAGTATCCTTCGGATGGTTATCTTGCGCCCTTTGGTTGCTGGACCTGGGGCGGATGGGAGGAGGCTGAGCGCCCTACCTCACCACCGCACAGGCCACGCGCGCCCCGGCGCCGCCGATGGGCTGGGCGCGGTGGTCGTCGGCGTTTGCGTGGACCACGATGGCCGAGCCGTCGGCGTCCCGCAGGGCCCGCAGGGTGGTCAGGGTGGTGAAGACCTCGGCCGCCCCGCCCTGGCCGCCAACGTAGAGGTTGGGCAGGTCGCCGGTCTCGCTGGCCTTGGGGTTCAGAAGGCCATGGACGCGCTCGCCGCCGGGGTGGGTGTGGCCGCCGGCCGAGGTGAAGTCGGCGGCGGAGCAGTCGGCCTTCTCGTGGATGTGCAGGCCGTGCCAGCCGTGGGCCAGACCGCCGGCGACCTCGATCTTGATCAGCACGCCCTTGGGCGCCTCGGTGAGGGTGACCGTGCCGAGCGTCTTGCCGGCGCCGTCCTTCAGGTCGGTGGCGACCGGCGCCTGGGCATGAGCGGCCGTGGCGGTCAGGACGAGGGCGGCGAGGACGGGGATCAGGCGCATGAGCGGCTCCGGAAGCTGGGGACGTCCCTCATAACGCGCGAGACCTTCGGCCGCCTAGCGGGAAGGCCCCCCCCGGCGACCGGGAGGCCCGAGCCGGCGGGATCCTACTGGAGGTAAGTCACGCGCAGGCTGGCGATGTCGGCGTTGGTCAGGCCGATCTCCTGCCGCAGATAGGCGTCGACCGAACCCCAGCGCCTGTCGATGGCGGCGAGAGCGTACTCCAGGTAGGCCCGGCCGTCGGAGGTCTTGAGCGGGGTCGGCTTGCGGGCCTCGGCGGGCAGGTCCTGGCCCCGTGCGAACAGCTCCGCGGCGGCGTTGCCCGGATGGGCGGCCAGGTTGATTCTGCCCATCTCGTACTCAGGCCGGCGCCAGGTGGTGGAGAGGTGGTAGTCCTCGATGATGGTGGCGCGCGGCACGCCCAGGGCGCTGAGCACCAGGGCGCTCACGAAGCCGGTCCGGTCCTGGCCCGCCGAGCAATTGTAGACCAGCGGCCCTTCCTTCTGGAGCAGCTTGGCGAAAACCAGCTTCGCCTGCGGCTTCAGGAAGGTGGGGAATTCCTCGTAGAGCGTTCCCATCCGATCGCCGCCGACCAGCTTGGCCGGATCCATCGACATCATATTCCCCATCGAATAGCCGATGGCGCTGTAGGGCACGCCCTCGATGCGGCTGGGCGCCAGCACCCGCTCCTCGCTGGAGCGCAGATCGACCATGTTGGCCAGGCCCAGGGTCTTGATCTTCGCCAGGTCGGCGTCGGTGAGTAGGGGCGTGCCGCCGGAGCGATAGATCATCCCCCAGCGGACATGCTTGCCGCCGGCCGCCGGATAGCCGCCGAGGTCGCGGAAGTTGGAGCCCTGTTGGAGTTGCAGGACCCGCTCGCCGCGGGCCGCGACGGCCGCAACCGGCTGGGCGGCGGACGCCGTAAGGGTGGGGCTCGCCGCCAGCAGGGCCGCGAGGGGAAGGAAGGCGATGGACCTAAGCATGGCGATATCTTCTCCTTTGAGATCTAGAAGCGGACCGTGGCGTCGATGCCGTACGTCCGCGGCTCGTTGAACATCCCGAACCGCCCGAACCCCGCCGACAGCCCGCCGCGATAAAACAGGTGCGCCTCGTTCAGCAGGTTGCGGGACCAGAGGGCGACCTCCAGCGAGCCGTCGTCGGTCAGGCGGATGTCGGTGATGGAGATCCGGGCGTTGACCACCGCGCTCTCGTCCGAGAGGTCCGCGACGCCTGAGCTCGACCGGTAGCCGTCGGCGAAGTTGGCGTCGAGGTGGAGGCGCAGGGTGGCGTCCGTAAGCGGCCGCTCATAGTCCGCCGCCAAGCTCCAGGCGTTTTCGGGCGTGAAGACGATGTAGGCCGGAACCAGGTCGGGGATGGCGTCGAAGGGGTTGTCGGCCGGCGGCAGAGTTCCCTTGGTGTAGGCGTAGGCCGCCGACAGGGTCAGGCCCTCCACCGGCGCGAAGAAGGCGTCGGCCTCAAAGCCCTCGATGTCGCCCCGACCGGCCGCATTCACGGTCTCGATGGTGCCACGGGTGCTGCCGCCCAGGTTCACGGCGTTGAAGTCGATCTGGATGTCCTGGTAGCGGGTCTTGTAGGCGGCGAGGTTCACCCGCGCGCGACCTTCCAGGAACTCGGCCTTGAGCCCGCCCTCGAAGGTTTCCACCGTCTCCGGGTCGAACGACCGGTAGCTGATCGAGCGCGAGTTCGCCCCGCCCGCCCGGTAGGCGGTGCCCCAGCGGCCGTAGAGGTGCAGGTTGTCCGTGGCGTCGAAGGCCACGGTCACCATGGGGTCCAGCCGGTTCCAGCTGTCGTCGAACAGGATCTCGCCGGCCACCCCGTTCAGCACTGGCAGGGCGCCGTTGACCTTCGTCAGATGGCCTTCCTTCTTGTCCCGGGTGTAGCGGGCGCCGCCCGTCAGGTGCAGCCGCTCGTCGAGGATCGGCGGCGTCCAGGTCGCCTGGCCGAACACCGCGATGCTGTCGGCCTTGGCCGTGCTCGCCCGGTCGGGGAAGGGCGTCACCGCTCCGGCCGCCAGGGTGGGGATGCGGGTCGCCGCCGTGCCGGTGGCGTTCCACATCATGGTGTTGGGGGTCCAGGCGTCGTCGTCGCCGTTCTCGTGGTAGTAGAAGACCCCGCCCTCGAAGTTGAGGTTGTCGAACGTCCCCAGCAGCTGGACTTCCTGGCTGAACTGGTCCTGCCGCAGGGAGGCGAAGCTGTAGCGCGAGAAGGCCGCGTTCGGCCGGAAGGCGCCGGAGTGGGCGCCGATGCCGTTATCCCACTGGCTCTGCTCGACGTTGCGGTAGGAGGTGATGGCGCGCACCTCGTAGGGCCCCTCCGGCGCCCAGGACAGGTGCAGGGTGTGGCCCCAGATGTCTCCGACGCTGTCCTGTTGCGGCACGCCGATGTCGGCCGCCTTGGCGCGGTCCGTCTGCAGCTGCACCAAGGGCGCGAAGGCGCTGGCCGGCGCCGTCGCGCTCTTCTCCACCAGCTGCACGTAGTAGGGCGTGGTGATGTCCTTGGAGATGTCGAAGTCGTAGCGGGCGGTGACGGCGTCGCTGGGCCTCCACTGCGCGCCGAGGTGGAAGCCGCGGCGGTCGTACTTGCTGAAGTCCTCCTCGCCTTCGAGTGTGTTCTCAACCGTGCCGTCCCGCCGGGTGATCACCCCGTCCAGCTTGATGGCGAGGTCGTTCCAGGCCGGCAGATCGAGATGGGTCTCCGCCCGATGGCTATTGTAGTTGCCCAGGCCTGCGGTCTGCCGCAGCCCGAACTCGCCGCTCGGCGCGCGGGTGATGATGCTGACCGCGCCGCCCGTGGAATTGCGCCCGAACAGGGTGCCCTGCGGTCCCTTCAGGATCTCGAGCCGCTCGACGTCGAACAGCGCCGAGCCCAAGCCCTGCGAACGGCCGAGGTACACCCCGTCCAGATAGACGCCGACCCCGGCGTCGCGGCTCGGCTGGTTGGCGTCGAAGGGCACGATGCCCCGGATGCCCACGGTGATCGCCGAGCTGCGGGAGAAGAACGGCGTGATCCGCAGGGAGGGCACGCTGCCGTCCATCAGGTCGGCCAGGCTCTGCACCCGCCGCGCCTTGAGCGCCTCGCCACCCAGCACCGAGATGGCTATGGGCGTCTTCTGCAGATCGGTTTCGCGTTTCTGGGCGGTGACCACCACCTCCTCGAGGGCGGCGGCTTCATCGGCCGCCCACGCCGCGGACGGCGCGCCGACGGTCAGGATCGCGGCGCTGGAAAGCGCGGCGTACGACACCGCGGAACGGAAGAACTTCTGCATAATACCCCACCTGTTTTCAGCTTGTTGGCGGGGCTCTTAGGGGCGGGTCGTGACGGGCCGGCGACGGTTCGGCGATGCTTAGAATAAGCCTCGCGACGGGCCGATCCGGCCGGTGGAATTCCCCCCCCGGCGACCGGGGAAAGAGCGCCTACGCATGCGAAGTGGGCAAATCCTGCCGGGCCGTTTCCCCTTCATTAACCATGACCGGACAATTCTGCCGGGCGGCGGATGGGCTCCGCTTCCCAGTGTTTTTCGAGAGGTTTCCATGAACGGCGCCGAGGTTCTGGACGTCGGGCGCGAAGCCATCTGGCTCACCATCCAGCTGTCGGCGCCGGTGCTGATCGTCGGGCTGATCGTGGGTGTCGGCATCGGCCTGTTGCAGGCGCTGACCCAGATCCAGGAAGCGACGCTGGTCTATGCGCCGAAGATCGTAGCGATCTTCGTCTCTCTGCTGGTGTTCCTGCCGCTGATGGGCGCCCTGATGAGTGGCTTCATGCGGCACATCGCGGCCCGCATCGCGGCGATGTAGGTGGAGTCCTACGCCACCGCCCAGCAGGTGTTCGCCGGCGGGCTGGTGTTCGCCCGCATAGGGGCGATCGTCATGTTGATCCCCGGCTTTGGGGAGACCTTCATCCCGCCGCGCATCCGGCTGTCGTTCGCCCTGGCGCTGGCGCTCGTGCTGTTCCCGCTGGTCGGCCAGACGGCGCCGGCCTTGCCGGCCACCGTCGCCGACATGGCCGGGGCGGTGATGAAGGAGGTCTTCATCGGGGTGATGATCGGCGGCATCCTGCGCCTCTTCATGTCGTCCCTGGCCACGGCCGGGGAGATCATCTCGATCCAGACCACCCTGTCGTTCGCCCAGACGGCCAACCCGATGCAGACCCAGCCGACGCCGACCATCGGCACCTTCCTGGGGCTGATGGGGATCGTGCTGATCATGGCGACCGACCTGCACCACCTGTTCATCACGGCGATCTTCCGCTCCTACAACCTGTTCCCGTTCAGCCGCGAGCTGATGATGGCCGACGCCGCTCAGTTGGCCATCCAGACGATGAGCAAGTCCTTCGCGCTGGGCCTGCAGCTGGCGGCGCCGGTGGTGGTGTTCTCGCTGGTGTTCAACATCGCCACGGGCCTGGTGGGACGGGTGATGCCGCAGTTCCAGGTGTTCTTCGTGGCCACGCCGCTGATCGTGCTGCTGGGCCTGTCGGTGTTCGCCCTCAGCCTGGGCTCGATCGGCATGGTCTGGGTGAGCCGCTATCGTGAGCTCGCGGCGGTGTTCGTCGGCTCATGAGCGAGAACAACGACGCCGCCTCGAAAACAGAAGAGCCCACAGCCCGCAAGCTGGAGCAGGCCCGGGAGAAGGGCGACGTCGTCAAGACGATGGACCTGGGGACCTTCGCCACCCTGGCGGCGGCGTCCGGGGTGATCGCCCTGGCCGGGGGCTGGCTGTCCAGCAACATGACCATCGCCCTGCGGCCATTCATCGAGCGGCCCCACGCGATCTCGATGGAGGGCGGCGGCGGCGTCGATGTCGCCCGCCAGGCCATGCTGGCGGCCGCCCCGTTCATGGAGATGGTGCTGGGGGCGGTGATGGTCGCCGGCGTCGCGGCGAACCTGCTGCAGACCGGCCTGATGGTGACTCCGGAGAAGCTGAAGCCGGACTGGAAGAAAGTCTCGCCGATGGCGGGCTTCAAGCGGATCTTCGGCCTCGACGGCCTGGCGCAGTTCCTGAAGTCGCTGATCAAGGTCGGCCTCACGGCGTTGATCGGCTGGTGGATCCTGGAGCCCTTCACCCCGAAGCTGATCGCCCTGGTCACGCTAGAACCGATCGCCATGCTGCCGTTCTCGGCCGAGGTGTTGCGTAAGCTCGTGTTCGCGATCTGCGCCCTCGCCCTGGTGGTGGCCGGCGCCGACTGGCTCTGGCAGCGCCAGCGCTTCATGAAGCGGATGATGATGAGCCGTGAGGAGTTGAAGGAGGACTTCAAGCAGTCCGAGGGCGATCCCCACGTCCGCGCCCGCCAGCGGCAGATCCGCATGGACCGGGCCCGCCGACGGATGATCCAGGCGGTGCCGGGCGCCACCGTGTTGGTGATGAACCCGACCCACTACGCCGTGGCGCTCAAGTACGACGCGGCGGAGACGGCCGCGCCGCTGTGCGTGGCCAAGGGGATGGACGCCATCGCCCTCAGGATCCGCGCCGTGGCCGAGGAGGCCGGGGTGCCGGTCATCGAGGACGCGCCGCTGGCCCGCGCCCTCTATGCCGCCGTCGAGGTCGACGAGATGATCCCGCACGCCCATTACGAGGCGGTGGCCAAGATCATCGGCTTCATCCTCAACGGGGGCCGGCGCGCGCGCGCCAAGTCTTTGTGACACAATGCCATTCAACGAATCGCTAGAGGTCCCGACCGAGCCCATGACCGAGCCGCCCGCCAAGCGCCGGTTCGATCCCTTCACGGGGGCCGCGGTGGTGTTCTTCCTGATTGCCGTGGCCTTCGCCGCGGCGCCGGCGATCAACGCCGGACCCGAGACCCTGGCCAGCCTGATGCTGCTGGTGGGCCTGGCGGGCGTCTGCTGCCTGGGGCTGTTCGTCCTTCGCGGCGGCCCCGAGCCGGTCGCCTCCGACGCCGACGCCGGAGCCGAGATGTTCCTGCAGGCCCTGGACGAGCCCGCCGCCGTCGCCGGTCCGGACGGGCGGCTGCTGGCCGCCAACGCCGCCTGGCGCGAGGCGATGGGCCCCGCGGACCGCCTGCCGAAGGCCGGTGCGGCCGGGGTGAGCCTGTTCGGCGCCCTGGCGGCGGCCCGGCGGGGCGAGCTTGGCCGGGCCGTCCTGAAGGCGCGGGGGGAGGATCACCAGGCGTTGGTCTCGCCGCTCGCGGTCCGCCGCTTCCTGGTGCGCCTGACCGGCCAGGGCGGGACGCTGGCGCTGCCGTCCGCGGCCATGGAGGTGCTGAGCGCCTTCACCACCGCCAAGTCGCCGCCGCCCAAGGTGCTGGACGCCTTCGCCGCCGCCTCGCCGTTCGGCGCGGCCCTGCTGGAGGGCGAGGAGCCATTCGAGGCCAGGATCGTGGAGGCCAACAACGCCCTGAAGGCGGTGGCCGGGGCCTGGAGGCCGGGGCAGGTGTTCGGCGAGCTGATCGAGCCCGCCAGCCGGATGGAAGCCGTCCAGCAGATGGTCGAGGGCCGCGGCCGGGGCGCGCCGCTGGAAGTGCGCCTGGCCCATGACGCCCAGCGGATCGCCCACCTCTACCTGTCCGGCGGCGAGGGGCGCTGGGTCGCCTATCTGGTGGATGTCTCCGAGCAGAAGCAGATCGAGCTGCAGCTGGCCCAGAGCCAGAAGATGCAGGCCATCGGCCAGCTGGCGGGCGGCGTGGCCCACGACTTCAACAACCTGTTGATGGCCATCCTCATGCAGCTGGACGTGCTGGCCGCGCGGCACCCGGTGGGCGATCCCTCCTACGAGGGGCTGAACGAGATCCGGCAGACTTCGATGCGGGCGGCGGACCTGGTGCGCAAGCTGCTGGCCTTCTCGCGCAAGCAGACCGTGCAGCGGGAGATCCTCGACCTGGGCGAGCTGATCAGCGAGTTCGAGGTGCTGCTGCGCCGGGTGCTCTACGAGGACGTGAAGCTGGCCACCGACTATGGCCGCAACCTGCCGCACGTGCGGGCCGACCGCAGCCAGCTGGAGACCGCGGTGATGAACCTGGCCGTCAACGCCCGGGACGCCGTGCGCGCCCAAGGCGGCGGATCGGTGCGCATCCGCACCGCCCGCGTGACCCAGGAGGAGGCCCAGAAGATGGGCTACCCCAGCCCGCAGGGCGATCAGGCGTTGATCGAGGTCTCCGACGACGGTCCCGGCATCGCGCCGGAGGTGATGGCCAAGATCTTCGACCCGTTCTTCACCACCAAGCCCGTGGGCGAGGGGACGGGCCTGGGGCTGGCCACGGTCTACGGCATCGTCAAACAGTCGGACGGCTGGATCGCGGTGGACTCGCGAGTGGGGGAGGGCACGGCGTTCCGCATCTTCCTGCCGATCCACATCCCCTCGGCCAACGTGGTTTCCGCGCCTCCCCCGGTGGCGAAGGCCAAGCGGCCGGCGGCGCGCGACCTCTCCGGCGCGGGCCGTATCCTGTTCGTGGAGGACGAGGACGCGGTGCGGGGCGTGGCGGCCAAGCTGCTCCGCGCGCGCGGCTACGAGGTGATGGAGGCGGCCAGTGGCGAGGAAGCCCTGGAGCTGGCCGAGGCCCACGCCGGCAAGATCGACCTGATGATCTCCGACGTGGTGATGCCCGGCATGCAGGGTCCGGACCTGCTCAAGCAGGCGCGGCAGTATCTGGGCGCCGCGCCGGTGATGTTCATCTCCGGCTACGCCGAGAGCGAGTTCTCGGACCTGCTGGAAGGCGAGCGCAACGTCTCGTTCCTGCCCAAGCCGATCGACATCAAGACCCTCGCAGAGCGTGTGAAGCAGGAGCTGCAGAAGGCCGCCTGACCCAAGGCCTTGCTTGTCATTTGCCGGCCCCGGCGCCCATGATCCGGCCGAGGCTCCCGTGATCGAACAGTCCGTAGACATCCCTGGCCGGGACGGCCCCATCGCCACCTACATCGTCCATCCCGAGCGGGGTGGGGCGCACCCCATCGTCGTCTTCCTGATGGACGCACCGGGAATCCGCGAGGAGCTGCGGGACATGTGCCGGCGGATCGCCGCCACCGGCTACTATGTGATGTTGCCAGCGCTCTACCATCGCCAGGGCGTCGTGGAGAACCTGGACCTGTCGGCGATGCCCGAGGCGCAGATCCGGGAGCGCTGGCAGGCGCTGATGAACACCCTGACGATCCCGCTGGTGATGGCCGACTGCGAGGCGATCCTGGACTTCGCCGACCGCGATCCGGCGGCGTCCAATGGGCCGGCCGGGGCGGTGGGTTACTGCATGAGCGGCCCCTACGCGATCAACCTGGCGGCCGTCCATCCCGAGCGGGTCGCGGCGGCGGCCTCCATCCACGGGGTCAGGCTGGTCACCGACGGGCCGGACAGCCCGCACCTGGTGGCGCGCAAAGCCAAGGCCGAGCTCTATTTCGGCTGCGCCGAGATCGACGATCACGCGCCCCTGGAGATGGTCCAGGTGCTGGAGACCACCCTGAAGGCCGACAAGGTGCGAGCCGAGGTGGAACTCTACCCAGATGCCCGCCACGGCTTCGTGTTCCCCAGCCGACCGGCGTTCCACAAGCCTTCGGCGGAGCGCCATTGGGAGCGGCTGTTGGACCTCTTCGCGCGCAATCTCAGGCAGCGGGTTACGCGAATTTAATAGCGGGCCGCCTTGCCGTCATGGCCGAGCCGGACCTAAGCCTGTCGTCACACGATGTAACAGGGGACCTGCCGTGCTCAGCCGTCGCGACTTGATGATCTCCGCCGGGGCTGTCGCCCTTGCGGCTTGCCAGCCGAAGCCGGTTGCCGACGGAGGCCCGGAGCTGACCAAGCTGCTGGACGCCTTCTTCAACGAACTGCTGGACGCCTCGCCCCAGTTCGCCACCCAGACCGGCCTCGACAAGGACGCCAGGGCCGCCGCCAAGGGGCAACTGGACGGCGCCTCGCTGGCGGACCTCGCCAAGAACAAGGCGCTCAACGCCGACCAGCTGCGCCGCATCTCGGCCTTCGACCGTGCGAGCGTGAGCGGCGCGCGGCTGGTCGACTACGACAGCACGCGCTTCGAGCTGCAGGCGACCGAAGACGGAAACCACTTCCAGTATGGCGGGGTGGGCGCGGGCAATCCCTACGTCGTCTCCCAGCTCAACGGCGCGTACCAGGCGATCCCGGACTTCCTGGGCACCCAGCACACCGTCGAAACCAAGGGCGACGCCGACGCCTACCTGGCCCGGCTGGCCGGCTTCGCGGCCCTCATGGATCAGGAGAGCGAGCGGGTCCGCCATGACGTGGCCCTGGGGGTGATCCCGCCGGACTTCGCCATCGACAAGGCGCTGGGGCAGATGAAGGGGCTGCTGGAGCCCGCCACCCGCTCGCCCCTGGTGCGCTCTGTGGCCGACCGCGCGAAGGAGAAGGGGGTCCCCGGCGACTACGAGGGCCAGGCGGCGAAGATCTACCAGGAGCAGGTGGTCCCGGCGCTGCAGCGCCAGATCGACCTGATGACCGAGCTGCGCGGCAAGGCGGTCCACGACGCCGGCATCTGGCGGCTTCCGGAGGGCGAGGCCTATTACGCCGCGGCCCTGAAGTCCTCGACCACCACCACCCTGAAGCCTGACGAGATCCACCAGATGGGCCTTGAGCAGGCGAGGATCCTCGGGGAGCGGGCGGACACCCTCCTGAAGTCCCAGGGCTATACCCAAGGCACGGTGGGCGAGCGCATCCGCGGGCTCTTCGACGACCCGAAATACCGTTATCCCGACACCGACGCCGCCAAGGAAAAGCTGATCGCCGACCTGAACGCCCAGGTGAAGGCCATGAACGCGCGGCTGCCCAGCGTGATCGGCGCCTTCCCCAAGGCTTCCGTAGAGGTCCGACGGGTGCCGAAGTTCATCGAGGCCGGCGCGCCGGGCGGCTACTACAACCAGCCGACGCTCGATGGCACGCGACCGGGCATCTATTGGATCAACCTGCGCGACACGGCCGAGAACCCGACCTGGAGCCTGCCGACGCTGACCTATCACGAGGCGACGCCGGGCCATCACAACCAGGTGGCTCTCGCCCAGGAGGCCGACCTGCCGATGCTGCGGCGGGTGGTGTTCAACTCGGCCTATGTGGAGGGCTGGGCGCTCTACGCCGAGCAACTCGCCGACGAGATGGGCGTCTATGAAAACGACCCGCTGGGCGCGGTGGGATACTTGCAGTCGGCGCTGTTCCGCTCAGCGCGGTTGGTGGTCGACACCGGGATGCACGCCAAGCGCTGGAGCCGCGAGCAGGCGATCAAGACCATGACCTCCATCGACGGCAGCCAGGACAGCGCCGCCACCACCGAGATCGAGCGCTACTGCGTCTGGCCGGGACAGGCCTGCAGCTACATGGTCGGCAAGCTCACCTGGGTGCGGCTGCGCGAGAAGGCCAAGGCGGCGCTCGGGCCGCGGTTCGACCTGAAGAAATTCCACGACACGGCCCTGCTGGCCGGCTCGACGCCGCTGACGGTGCTGGAGAGCGTGGTGGACAGCTACATCGCCGCGGCCAAGGCCTGACGTGGACCGCAAGGCGGCGGGGGCCTAGACCCCCGCCAGCCCCCGGCTAGTGCGCGGCCTCCCGGGCCGCCTGGGCGGCTTCCTCGGCGAGGCGGCCGTGGAGTTCGCTCATGTGGTCGAAGTCGGCCTCGAAGGCGCCGAGGCCCTGGGTGAGGCCCCTCAGCTCGGCGATCAGGCCCTGGCGCTCGGACTGGGGCAGATAGGCCTCGATCTTCTCCCAGCCGCGCCAGTCCTCGCGCGGCGAGAGCCCGAGGATCTGGCCCCGGCGCGCGGTGAGCGCCGAGGTGACGTTGGACGCGCTGGGTGAGGGGGAGAACACAACCAGCCGCTCGATCGGCTCCAGGATGATGGTGCCGGCGGCCCGCATGGCCTCCTCGATGGCCATGCGCCCGGCGATCCGGAAGGCCATTTCCGAGGAATCCACGCTGTGGGTCTGGCCGTCGATCAAGGTCATCTCCAGATCGGTGACCGGGAAGCCCAGGGGACCCTTGGCCAGCCCGTCCCGCGCGCCCTGTTCGACGGCCGGGACCCACTGCTTGGGCACCACGCCCCCGACGATCCGGGAGAGGAAGACGAAGCCCGAGCCCCGTGGCAGGGGCCGCACCTCCACCGTCACGTCGGCGAACTGGCCATGACCGCCTGATTGTTTCTTGTGCCGCGACCGCTGGGTGACCGCCTTGACCAGCGTCTCGCGGTAGGCGGTTTTCGGGCTGGAGGTGTCGATTTCCACACCGTAGCGGCGCTTGAGGCGCTCCAGGGCCAGACGCACATGACCCTCGCCCTGTCCGGCGAGCAGCACCTGATGGTTCTCCGGGTCGTGGGTCAGGGACAGGCCGACGTCCTCCTCGATCAGCTTGCCGAGGGCGCCGGAGAGCCGCACGTCGTCGCCCCGATTGCGGGCCGCCAGGGCCACGGCGAACAGCGGCCGCCGCCCGCCGATCCCCGCCTTCGCGACCTGCGGCGCGCCGGTGGTGGAGAGGATCTCGCCGGCATGGGCGGCCTCCACCTTGCCGATAGCGCAGACCTCGCCGACGGCGGCCTCCGGCAGCTTCTTCAGGGCCGCGCCCTGGACGGCGAACAGGCCGCCGGCCCGCGCCTTCTGACCATCGGGCAGCAGCAGGTCCGCCCCGTCCGGCAAGCGGGCGCCGAACACCCGGGCGTAGGCCATCTTGCCGGACTGACCGGCGTATGCGGTTTTCATGACGTAGGCGCCCTGGGTGACGCCGATGCGACCGGCGGCCCTGGAGGGCGCCGGCGTCTCGTGGCGAAGGGCCTTCAGCAGGCGCGCGACGCCAAAGCCATTCTGCGCGGAGCCGAAGAACACCGGGACGATCAGCCCCTCGTTCATCTCCCGCACCAGATCGGCGAACACCGCGTCGCGGCTGGGCGCGACGTCGGAGAGCAGCTGTTCGAGCAGGTCGTCGTCGAAGTCGGCGAGCTGTTCGAGCATGTGGAAACGGGCGTCCGCCTCGGTGGAGGCCAGTTCGGCTGGGATCTCGGCCAGGGGCTCGCCCGGCCGGTAGACGAAGCACCGCTCCAGGGCCAGGTCGATGAAGCCGGAGACCTTCTCGCCGTCGTAGGTGGGGATCTGCCGCGCCACCAGAGGGGCGGAGGAGATCGGGGCCAGGGCGTCCAGCAGGGTCTGCAAGTCGCCGCGGGCCTGGTCCATCTTGTTGATGAAGAGGGCGTGCGGCACGCCGCGGCGCTCCAGCTCACGCAGCGTGGGTTGCAGCAGCACCGCCTTGGCCGGGTCGGGCTCAGCCACGACGATTGCCAGGTCCACGGCCGGCAGTGCGGCGTCGATCTCGGCGCAGAACTCCAGGGAGCCGGGACAGTCGACGACCACATAGCGGTCGCCCATGAACTCGAAGCCGGCGAGGTTCAGTTCGACGGAGTGGCCCCTGGCCTTGGCCTCGGGGCTGGTGTCGCCCACTTCGCCGGCGCGACCCACCGCGCCGGTGGCCTGCAACAGGGCGTCCATCAGGGTGGTCTTGCCCGCATTGGTGGGGCCCACGAGCGCCAGCGCCCGAACGGACCCCGTTTCCTGGATTGCCATGAATTTCTCCCATCACCCTTGGCGCTGAACGCGCCCCAGGTCTGGGGATCAGAAACGCGTCCGCGCGCGTGTTGGGACGGCCTACGACCGAAGACAGGCTGGCCGACGCCGCCCGATGGAAATCAGCCTACGCCCGAGTTTCCGGGCACGGCAAGCGCTGTGGATCACAACGCCGTCATCAGCGGACGAGGGCGGGTCTCACGGTCGGCGGGCCCTCGGACGCCAGCGGCGGGCCGGGCTGATCGGCCGGCAGTCCATAGAGCCAGCCCTGGCCCAGGCTGACGCCGGCGGCGCGCACGGCCTCCTCGGCGGTGGAGTTCTCCACCATCTCGGCCAGGGTATCGACCTTCAGGTCCCGGCACAGGCGGACGAGGTGCTTGACGAAAGCCGCCTCGCGGCCGCCGACCTGGAGGTCGCGGATATAGCGGCCGTCGATCTTCAGGATGTCGAGCGAGAGCTGCTGCAGGTAGGCGAGAGAAGCGGCCCCCGCGCCGAAGTCATCGAGGCAGATGTCGCAGCCCAGCGCCCGGAGGGCGCGCAGGCGTCGGTCCGCCGCCGGCAGGTCGTCGATCGCCGCGCTTTCGGTGAGCTCCAGCATCAGGCGGCCCTTGATGCCCGGATAGCGCCGGGTGAGGTCGGTGGCGGCCTCCACGAAGGCGTCGCCGATGATAGTGCGGCCGGACACGTTGACGGCCAGCTTGAGACTGGGCTTGCCCGCCAGGAGCTTCACCGTCTGCTCCAGCACCGCCACGTCGAGGGATTGGATGAGGTCCATCTCCTCGGCCATGCGGATCATCGGGAACGGGCTTTCCTGGTCGTCGAAGCGGACCAGGACCTCGTGATGGTGCAGGGCCCCGTCGCGCAGGCTGACCACCGGCTGGAACACCAGGCGGAACTGGCGGTTGCGGATCGCCGCGCCCAGGGCGCCGACTTCGTCCAGGGTGCGCTGCATGGCCTGTTCGAGCGCCTCGGGCAGGGTCTTGGGCAACTCGCCCAGGCCCTTACGCAGGAAGCCATCCAGGGTGTAGCGCAACGCCCGCAGCGCCTGTTTGGGGCTCTCGCCGGGTTTCATGGGGAGCACTTCGGCGGCGGCCTGGATGGGGGCGCCGAGCTTGGCCTCCATCAGCTTGCCGACCCGCTGAACGAGCGCCTCCCGCGCCTCGCCGCGGCCGCGCACCAGGGCGAAGCGGTCGTCGCCGAGATCGGTGGCGGCCGAGCCGCCGTGGGACTGGGCGCGCAGGACACCGGCCAGCTGGGCCCGCAGGTCCGGGCGTTCGGCTTCGGGCGCCTGATCCATGGCGGCCGCCAGGCCCGCCAGTTCGATCAGGGCCAGCTCCAGTCCCTGGGGCCGCTCGGCGAGCAGCGTCGCGGCCAGGGTCTCGAAGTCGTTACGGTCACGCAGGCCGTCGACCGGCGCCTCGTTGGTGCGCGACAAGGTGCAGGAGATCGCCCCGGCGTTCTGGGGCAGGCGGATGGCGGTGAGGCTGGCCGGGCGGGGCGCTCCGGCCTCGGCGCGCAGGCGCACGACGATGGGGCCGGCCCGGGTTCCCGGCTCAAGCCCCTCGAACAGGGCCTGCAACATCGGCTGGTCCCGGCGATCGACCAGGCTGGCCCAGGGCCTGCCGATCAGGCTTGTCTCGCTCTGGCCGGCCAGCAGTTCGCCAGCGCCGATCGCGAACGTCACGGCGCCATCGGCCGACACCTCGACCAGGAGGTCGGCGGAGGCGAAGGCGAAGCCCAGCAGGCGGTGGGCCGTCTCAGACATTGGCCGTGGTCCGCCGCCGCCCGAGCAGGCGGCTGCGCTCTTTGAGCACCCCGTACAGGCGTTCGCGCTGGTGCTCGCCGGCGGGCAGGGGGATCCGGCTGTGCTGGATGTCCAGGTCGTGGGCCGCCTCTTTGGAGAGCTGCTCCATGGCCTTGGGGTCGACCCGCCAGAGCACGTCCACCAGATCGGCGAGCAGCAGTTCGAGCGTGGCCACACGGGCCACCAAATCCCGGCGACTGGCGCGGATGTCCTCGCTCATGCGACCCTGCCGACCTCTCCCTAGTTGCCGCCTTTCTAGGCTTATACATCTTAAGGTTTAATATCCGGGAACGGACACACGTCATGGTTATCAATCGGTAAATGGCGCGCGAGCGGGTGACCGTGCGGGTGCTGCTGCTCGACGGGCAGGACCGGATCCTGCTGATGCGGGGCCGGCTGGCCTCCGACCGTCCGGCGGTGTGGTTCCCGATTGGCGGCGGCGTGGAGCCGGGCGAGGACCTGGCGTCGGCCGCCGCGCGCGAGATCGCCGAGGAGACCGGCTTCAGCGGGTGCGAGATCGGCCCGGTGGTCTGGCTGCGCGAGGGCGTGCTCGAGCTTCACGGGGAGGCCCGCCTGTTCCGGGAAAGCTATGTGGTGGCCCGTTGCGCGGGGGGAGAGCCCTCCCGGGAGGGGTGGCAGGCGCTGGAGCGGGAGCTTAGCGAGGACATCCGCTGGTGGACCCGCGCCGCGCTCCTGCGCACCCGCGAGGCGGTCGTCCCGCCGGGGCTAGGGGAGCGATTGAAGGATATCCTGGCCGGCAGGCTTCCCAGCCAGCCCGCGGCGATCCCCTGGACCTGAGGCTAGGCCACCCGGGCGCTGAGGGCGGAACGGGCCGGCCGGACAGTCGGCCCGGGCAGGACGCTTCCCGCCGGCGGTTGAACGGCCGAGGATTGCGCCTCCAACGGTGGCGCGGCCTCGGGGATCGCGGGCGCCGCGGGTTCAACCGGCTGGGTGGCGACCACCTGGTCCTGCTCGACCGCCGGGGAGTACGGAACCGTGGCGCTGGCCTGAACGGCGGCGGACCCGGCGTCTTCGATGTCCTTGTCCTTCCGGGAGCCGCCGGCGACGGCCTTGCCGATCCGCTTGCCGACCATGCCGCCGACGATCTTGCCCACCGGCCCGCCCGCCGCTCCGGCGAGGCCGCCAAGCACGCCGCCGACGGTGGAGCCGGCCTTCGACTTGGTGATCAGCTTTTTCTTCTTCTTGCCCTCGACCTCGACCTCTTGGACGTCGGTCTGCGCCTCGCCCTGGGCCGGCGCCGCGGCGGACGGCAAGGCGGGCTCGCCGAGGACGGGGCCCTGGCTCGGATCGGGGTTTTCGGGGATCGGCACGTCGCTGCGGACGGGCCCAGCCTCCTGAGCCCAGGCGCTGGCCGAGACGGCGAACGCGCCGCAAACGGTGACGATCAGCAGTGTCCGCATCGCATGCTCCAAGAGGCGTCAGCCTCGACGAGGCATTTCAACGCCTTAAGGGCATACGGGTTCAGTACGGCCGCGCTCTCAGGTGATCCCTGAGTTGGAGGCCACTTCCGGCGGTCACGCTCCGCAAGGGAGCGCGCCGATAGCGGGTGTTAGCCGGTGACCTTGAGGTTGGTCGCGGAGGTCTTGCCGCTGCGACGATCCTGCTCGAGGTCGAAGTTCACCGTCTGGCCTTCGTTCAGGCCGGAGAGGCCGGCCTGCTCGACCGCGGAGATGTGGACGAAGATGTCCTGTCCGCCGTCGTCGGGCTTGATGAAGCCGAAGCCCTTGGTGGGGTTGAACCACTTCACCACACCGCCGCCGGAGCCCATGACCGCGCCGCGCTGGCGTTCGCCGCCACCGAAGCCGCCACCGCCGCCGCGATCGAACCCGCCGCCGCCGCCGCGATCGAAGCGGCCACCGCCGCCGCCACCGAAGCCGCCACCGCCGCCGCGATCGAAGCCGCCGCCGCCGAACCCGCCGCCACCGGCGCGGCGCGGAGCCGGAGCCCCTTGCGCCGTGACCACCAGCTGCGTCGCGGCCAGCTTGCCGCTGCGACGATCCTGCTCCAGCTCGAAGTTGACCTGATCGCCCTCGTTCAGGGCGTCCAGGCCCGCCTGAGCGAGGGCCGAGATGTGAACGAAGACGTCCTGTCCGCCGTCGTCCGGTTGAATGAAGCCAAAACCTTTAGCCGTGTTGAACCACTTGACCGTGCCGCTCGCCATGTCGCCGTAACCTACCGTGTCGAAAGTCAACGCCGCGCAAGCGGGCGCCCGGCCAATCCACCCTAGGGGCCGCACCGTCAGTTGTAGCGGGCGTTTTGCGGCAACGCCAGTCGGCCGTGACAGTTGTCTTCAAACGGCCTATTGGGGCCACCCTTTGGCTCCTCGCCATAACAAGGATTCGCGCGTGAACAGCCTCTGCGTCTACTGCGGCTCCTCCCCAGGGACCGATCCCGGCTTCATGGAGGAGGCCCGGATCGCGGGCGGGCTGCTGGCCAAGGCGGGGATAACGCTCGTCTACGGCGGCGGCCGGGTGGGCCTGATGGGCGCCGTGGCGGACGCAGCCCTGGCGGCCGGCGGCCGGGTCGTGGGGGTGATGCCCGCCGACCTGGTCAGCCAGGAGATCGCCCACACGGGCCTTTCAGACCTGCACGTCGTCAACTCCATGCACGAGCGGAAGTGGAAGATGGCCGAGCTGGCCGACGGCTTCCTGTGCCTGCCGGGCGGTCCTGGCACCTTCGAGGAGATCTTCGAGCAGTGGACCTGGGCGCTCTTGGGCTTCCACGCCAAACCCTGCGGCTTCGTCAATTTGGGCGGCTACTACGACCTGCTGCGCGGCACCATCCAGCAGATGGCCGACAAGGGCTTCATCGCCCAGCAGTACGTGGACATGCTGATCTACGCCGACACCACCGCCGAGGCGCTGGAGCGGTTCGAGGCCTATGTCCCGCCACCGCCGAAGTGGGGCGTGGCGCCGGTGGAGCAGCGCTACTAGGGCGTTCGGGGGCATGGTATCGTCGGGGCCTGTCCCAGGAGCCCCCGGCCATGAAGCTGTCCGACGCCCAGGTGGAACGCCTTTCCCTGCACACCGCCTTCGCGGTCCACCAGATCGCCCGCTGGATCGCCAGCCGCGACGACGTGCCGGGCGATATCCGCGAGCGCTTGCGCGGCCACATCTCGGCGTTCGAGGGCGTCCTGGTGGCCAGCGGCCACGACTGGATCAAGGACGAGATCGAGGCCACCGAGGCGGCCCTGCAGGTCTGAGGCCTCAGGCGCCCTTCAGCGCCGCCCGGTTTTTCGAGAGCACCGCGGCGTAGCGGGTGAGGCGCCCCCCGAGGTAGCGCGCGGCCGCGAGCTTTACCTCCGGCAGGGCTTCCTTGCGCGGATCGGTGAAGGAGACGCCGTAGGGGTTGCCGCCGGCCGCCTTCACAGCCGGGTCGGTGTAGCCCATGGGCACGATCGGCGATCCCCACGCATAGAAGACGTTGTAGAGCGCTAGGAGGGTGCTCTCCTGGCCGCCGTGGTCGTAGCCCGACGAGGCGAAGCCGGCCGCCGGCTTGTCGGCCAGCTTGCCCTGGGACCAGAGGCCGCCGGCCTGATCCATGAAATGCTTCAGCGAGGCGGCCGGAAGGCCAAAGCGGGTGGGCGAGCCGAAGGCGAAGCCGTCGGCCCAGTCCAGGTCGTCGAGGCTGGCCTCCGGGACCTGGGCGGTGGCGTCCAGGTGGGCGCGCCAGATCGGGTTGGCGTCGATGACCGCTGGGTCGGAGAGCTCACGCACCTTGCCCAGGCGGGTTTCGGCGCCGGCGGCCTGGGCGCCGGCCTCGATCGCCCGCGCGATCTCGTAGTTCTTGCCGGTGGCCGAGTAGTAGACGATGGCGATCCTGGTCACGCGCGCCTTCTCCGATTCCGCACGGCCGCATCAACGGACGGGAGCCGTTCACCGCCTTAACCGTTCCTAGCGCGGGACGTCGAGAAACGGGAACCAGCGAATGCGGGCGCGAGACGCGCGGGCCATCATATTTTGCGTCGTGACCGTCCTGGCCCTGTTCGCCGCAGTCTATCTCACCTCGCGGAATTATCTGGCCGCCGTGGCCCTGGCGCTGGCCTACGGCGCCTGGATCATGACCCGCGCGCGGATGCTGCGCGTCCTGCGCCGCCTGAGGGGCGAAGCGGATTGGAGCGGCTACTACAAGGACGACTAGGCCGCGGCCCGTTGGCGGCCGGCCTGCATCAGGCCGAGGTCGTCGCCATCGAGGCGCACGGCGCTGAGCACGCCGGTGGCGTAAGCCCCGGTGTCGAGCCCCAGGCGGTTGGGCAGGAGCTGCGGGCGCTCGTCCAGCCAGGTGTGGCCGTGAACGATCACCTTCTCGAAGGGCTCCTCGACGTCCAGGAAACCCTCGCGAAGCCACAAGAGGTCGTTCTCGGACTGGGCGTTCAGGGGCGTGCCAGGGCGCACCCCGGCGTGGACGAAGGCGAAGTCGCCGATCGTGACCATCAGCTCCAGGTCGCGCAGCAGGACAAGGTGGGAGGCCGGCATCCGGTCAAGGAGTTCGTCGCGGGCGCGAAACAGGGAGTCCTCCGAGCCGTCGGGGGCCGCCACCCCGTAGCTGGCGAGGGTCGCCAACCCGCCGAACCGCAGCCAGGGCCCGCCCCTGACAGGATCCTCCAGGAAGCCGAGCAGGGCCTGTTCGTGGTTGCCCTTCAGCAGGTGCAGATCGATGTCGGCGCGGCGCTTCAGGTGGACCAGGGCCTGGACCACTTCGGCCGACTGCGGTCCGCGGTCCACATAGTCGCCGCAGAACACCAGCACCGGGCGGCGGCCGGCGGCGCGCTGGGCCCAGTCCCGCGCCAGTTCGGCGAGCAGGGATTTCATCAGGCCGTAGCAGCCGTGGACGTCGCCCAACGCATAGACCAACTCCCCCGCGGTGCTTCGGGGCATGGTCAGGCTCTCCGGCGGGCGGCGCGCCTGTCACGGGCCAGCATCTCAAGGTCGGAGGCCAGGGCGCCGTAGCCGTGGATCAGGCGCGGAGGCTCGTCGGAGGCGCGGCGGCGCAGGCTGGCCCAGCGGGCGCGGTAGGACACCAGGGTGGGGCGGTCGACGCCGGCGCGGGCCGCGCGATCGTAGGCGTCGCGCAGGCGGCGATCGGCGGCCAGCACCGCGCCATAGCCGCGGGCGCCGCGTGGCGTTTCGGCGCGACGAGGGGATTCGGGGCGGGACGCGGCTTGAGGCACCGGGCTGGCCTGGATGACGGGGGCCGCCTGGACCGGAACGATGGGGGCCGGCGCCGGGGTCGCGCTGGCGACCACCGCAGGCGGGGGCGCGGGCTGGGCAGGCGCCGCGGGTGGCCGGTCGTGGGCGGTCAGCGAGCCGATCGAGAGGCCGACTAGCAGGGCGGCGGCGAAGGAGCCCAGGCCGCGCCAATGCGGCCCGGCCACCCGGCGGCCGGCGGCGAGGATGTGGACATGGGGGCTGCGGGGTCCCGTGGGCCGGCTGGGCGGCGGCAGAATGGCGTCCAGCTCGGCCCCGACGCTTTTCGCCAGTTGGCCCGGGTGGTTGGGAAGGCCGGGATCGGCGGCCATGACAGTTCTCCGCGACAGCTCTCCGAGAGCGGACCGGGGCTTAACGGACTTGGCGATGCTTCGATCCTCAGAGGGTTACGGAAAACGCCGCCGGCGGCTGTCCGGCGCGGTGGCGGGCGAGCATGGTCGTGAAGGCGGATTCCACGCCCCGGCGGTAGAGGTCGGCGTCGAACAGCGGGTGGGCCAAGCGGCCCGCCTCCAGGCGGCCGGCGATCTGCGCCAGCCGGGCCGGATCGCGGGCCAGATCCAGGGCGAGGCGCTCGTAGGCCGCGATATCGGGGGCGATGAGGGCCTCCAGCCCGGTGGCGCGGCACAGGCTGGCCCCCACGCGGCCCGCGAAGGCGCGGCCCAGGCAGGTCACCATGGGCAGCCCCATCCAGAGGGCGTCGCTGGCGGTGGTGTGGGCGTTGTAGGGCAGGGTGTCGAGGAAGAGGTCGGCCAGCCGATGGCGCGCCAGGTGGTCCTCGGGGCCGACGCGCGGGGCGAAGACCAGGCGGGCCGGATCGACGCCGCGCGCGGCCGCCTCCCGCCGCAGGTTCGCCATCGCGGCCGGGTTGTCGTTGATCAGCCACAGGACCGAACCGTCCACCTCGCCCAGGAGGCGCATCCAGACGTCGAAGAAGGTGGGGGCGATCTTGAAGTTGTTGTTGAAGCAGCAGAACACGAAGCCGGTTTCCGGCAGGCCGGCCTCGGCGCGGGTCACGGCGAAAGTCGGCGCGCCCCGGCGGGAATCGTTGGGCTGATAGCTGTGGGGCAGGCGAACGATCTTCTCCGCGAAGAACGGATCGAGCTCCGCCGGCGCGATCACCTCGTCGGCCAGGACGTAGTCGTAGAAGCCGGCGCCCAGGGTTCCGGCGAACCCGAGGTAGTTCACCTGCAAGGGCGCGGGCCGACGGGAGAAAACGCCGTCGCGGGCCTCCATGGTGAAGCCCTTCAGATCGACGGCGATGTCGATCTCGAGCCGGCGGAGGAGGTCGGCGATCTCCTGGTCGCTGGCGCCGTTCACATCATGGAAGGACTCGAAGGCGGCGACGCCCCGGGCCCTGAGGTCGCTGGCGTCGTCCTGGCCGAACGAGATCGCGGTGACGTCGAACAGCGAGCGGTCGTGGCGCTCGAACAGCTCGATGGCCAGGTGCAGGGTGGCGTGGGTGTGCAGGTCCGCCGACAGGTAGGCGATCCTCGGCCGGTCGTGGACATAGGCGGGGCCGGTCCACGCCTCGGTGGCGTCCGGCATCTTCAGGGCGACGTAGTTGCGCGCCCCGGCCAGTTGCAGGGCCGGATCGTCGAAGTAGGCCAGGAGGGTGCCCGGCGCGATCTCCAGGCGCCCCTCAAACACCCGCTCGCGCAGTCCGGCCTCCAGCGCCTCGCGGTCGGTCCAGTCGCAGGCCAGCAGCCGGCAATGGGCGTAGTTGCCGTAGGCGTGGCGGTTGTCGGGGTCGATGCGCAGAGCCGCCTGAAGGCCTTCAATGGCCTCGGGCAGGCGCTTGAGCTGGGCCAGGATGGCAGTGCGGTTGATCTGGATGTTGGCGTGGGCCTGGCTGTTGCTGGGCACGCGCGCCAGCGCCCGGTCGTAGCTCTGCACCGCCTCGTCGAGCCGGCCCAGCGCCTCCAGGCACACGGCCCGCCCGATGTGCGAGGCGGGCTCCTTGGGATCCAGGGCGATGGCGGCGTCGGCGTCGGCGAGCGCCGGCTCGAACCGCCGCATCCGTTCGAGGATGGCGCTGCGCTGGCGCAGGAGGTCCGGGCTCTTGGGGCGAAGGCGCAGGGCTTCCGTGCAGTCGGCGAGCGCCTCTCCCAGGCGTCCGGCGCCGGCCAGCAGCCGCGCGCGGTCACCGAACATCAGGTGGCGCTCCTCCTGCGAGACGGCGAGCGCCAGGCCATAGGCGATGATGGCTTCGGCCGGCCGGTGCAGGGCGGCCAGGGCCTGGGCGCGCATCGTCAGGGCGAGGGCGTGGCGCGGATCGCGTGACAGGGCGTGGTCGCAGGACCGCAGCGCCTCATCAGGGCGGTCAAGGCCCAGCAGGGCGGCCGCGCGGCCGGCGTAGCTTTCGGCCCGCCCGGGATCGGTCCGCAGGGCGTCGTCGTAGGCGGCGAGGGCGTCTTCCAACTGGCCCTGGCCCCGCAGGCTGTCGGCCAGATTGTGACGCGCCGACCAGTCGGTGGGGGCGGCGGCCACGGCGCGCCTCAGGATCGGGCTCGCCTCCCTGAACTTGCGGGTCCGCAGCAGCGCCAGGCCGTAGCCGGCGAGGCCAGGCGTGCTGCGGCCGTCCAGCTTGATGGCGGCCGCGAACAGCTTCTCGGCGTCCTCGTTACGGCCCTGCTCCAGCCGCAGGCGGCCCAGCATGCAGCGCGCGGGATAGTGGCCGGGCTCGACCTTGATGATCTGCCGATAGGCCGTCTCGGCGTCCTCGACGCGGCCGGCGCGATGCAGCGCCAGGGCTTGCTGGAAGAGGGCCTGGGTGGGGCTGAGCGACATGCTCCGCTTCTAGCCGAACTTCGGTGGGTCTTGCCAACGCCCCAAGGTCCGGCGCCGGCTATCCTATCGAGCGGCGGTGGGCGCCAGTTCCGGGAACTTGATCCCCAGCTGGTCCAGGTAGGTCGGATAGCGGGAAGCGTCATAGTAGAACTTCCGCAACTCGGGGCGATACCTCGCCATCACGTCGCCGTTCATCTCGATCTTCGGTCGATCCTCGGGGCGCAGCAGGGGCTCGTACTTCTGGCGCCGGCCCTGTTCGGCGAAATCGGCCTTGGCGCGATCCAGGAGGCTCCTGTCGAGCAGCATGTCCAGGGAGGTCATGGCCACCACCTTGGCGCCCGCGATCACGCCCTTGTGGGCGACGGGCGTCGCCATGGCGATGGCGTTGACCCAGTTGTGGCCGGGCAGGTTCGGTATGTTCGAAGGGTAGTTGATCGAGATCGTCGGGACCGCCCAGGAGACGTCGCCGATGTCGTCAGACCCGCCGTTGGTGGGCGCCGGCTGGGGCGGGGTGACGCCGCGCAGGGTGGTTGAGAGGCCGGTTTCCGCCCCGCCTGCCAGACGTTGGACGGCCTTCGCGAAGGCCTGCTCGTCCGCCGTCCAGGTAGGCAAGCCGACCAGGGCGATATTGGCCCCGGCCGCCTCCGCCATGGGCCGGTTGAACATCTGGGGCGCGGCGTAGCCGAGGACTCGGCGGGTGACCGTGGTGTCGGTCATCATGGCGGCGGCTTCGGAGATGCGGTTGCCGATCTCGAAGTTGAGCCGGATGTTCTCGAAGTCTGTCTCCCGGAAATAGTACCAGACCCGGGCGGTGGACGGCACGACGTTCGGCTGATCGCCGCCGTCCGGAATCACGTAGTGCGACCGCTGCGACAGGCGCAGGTGCTCGCGGCGCATGTTCCATCCCTGGTTCATCAGCTCCACGGCGTCGAGCGCGCTTTTGCCCCGCCACGGATTGACCCCGGCGTGCGCGGACTCGCCGGTGAAGGTGTATTCCACGGAGACGAGCCCGGTGCCGGAGCCGGGACCGTAGGCGGTTCCCAGATTGTCGCCCACGTGGGTGAAGATCACCGCGTCGACGCCGGCGAACATGCCGGCGCGGACCATGTAGGCCTTCCCGGCGAGCAGTTCCTCGGCCACCCCCGGCCAGAGCACCAGGGTCCCGTTGATCTTCTCCCGCTGCATCAGGTCCTTGACCGCCAGGGCGGCGATGATGTTCACGGCCTGGCCTGAGTTGTGGCCTTCGCCGTGTCCCGGCGCGCCGTCGATCATCGGCTTGCGATAGGCGACGCCCGGCGTCTGCGAGGCCTTGGGGATGCCGTCGATGTCGCTGCCCAGCGCGATGACCGGTCCGCCGCTACCTTGCGTCCAGCGGGCGACCCAGGCGGTCGGCATGCCGGCGACGCCCCGCTGCACGGTGAAGTGTACGTCGTCAGATGTTTTGAGACAGGTGGGGTCCGGATTTAGCGGAGAGATGGCCTCATCTGGGGTTGATATTTAGGCGGCGATTTTGCGGTGTTGCAAGCGCCGATGTTGGATGGTCTGGCGTTTGATGTGGGCCCGTTCACGC
>CANJRI010000035.1 GCA_947476555.1 Caulobacteraceae bacterium | reverse complement strand
GAAGTCGATGTCGAAGTCGGGCATGGAGACCCGCTCGGGGTTCAGGAAGCGCTCGAACAACAGCCCGTAGCGCAGCGGGTCGAGGCCGGTGATGGTCAGGGAGAAGGCCACTAGCGAACCGGCGCCCGATCCACGCCCCGGCCCCACCGGGATGCCCCTGGCCTTGGCCCATTTGATGAAGTCGGCGACGATCAGGAAGTAGCCGGGGAAGCCCATCTGCGAGATCACCTCGATCTCGCGTTCCAGGCGCGCCTCGTACTCTTCAACCGGATAGACGCTGGCTTGGCCGGCCGCGATGCGGGCCTTCAGCCCCTCGCGCGCCTGGTGGGCCAGCTCGTCGGCCTCCGTGCGGCCGGCGTCGGTGGGGAAGCTGGGCAGCAGCGGGTCGCGCTTGGAGACCATGAAGGCGCAGCGCCGGGCGATATCGATGGTGTTGTCGCAGGCTTCCGGCAGGTCGGCGAACAGCGCCCGCATCTCGGAGGGGTTCTTGAAGCCATGCTCGGGGGTGACCCGGCGCCGCTCGTCCTGGCCCACGAAGGCGCCGTCGGAGATGCAGAGCAGCACGTCATGGGCCTGGTGCTGGCCGGCGTGCTTGAAATAGACGTCGTTGGTGGCGACGAGCGGCACGTCCTCCTCGTAGGCGAAGGCCACCAGCCCCGGCTCGGCCGCCGCCTCGGCCGCAGCGCCGTGCCGCTGCAGCTCCACATAGAACCGGTCGCCGAACGCGGCCTTCATCTGCGCCAGCGCCGCCCGGCCCTCCGCCACCTTGCCGGCCGCGAACAGGTGGTCGACCGGCCCGTCGGGCCCGCCCGACAGCAGGATCAGCCCATCCGAATGGGCCCGGACCTTCTCCCAGGCTACGTGCGGCTCCTCGGCAGGGTCGATCTCCAGATAGGCCGCGGACGAAAGCTCGCAGAGATTGAGGTAGCCCTGCTCGCTCTGGGCCAGCAGCACGATTGTGGGGACCTTGGCCCAGCGCTCGGCCAGGGGCTCGCCGATCTCGGTGACCGGCAGGGCGCAGCCGACGATCGGCTGCATTCCGGCTTCCTTGGTGGCGACCGAGAATTCCAGGGCCCCGAACAGGTTGGCCCGGTCCGTCAGCGCCACCGCCGGCATCCCGCCGGCCCCCGCCAGAACGCCGATCTTGTCGGCCTTGATGGCCCCTTCGAGCAGGGAGTAGGCCGACCGCACGCGAAGGTGGACGAAGCCGCCGCTGTCCTCGCTCAAGCCGAAGGCCTCCCCCATTCGCATGGCGGTCAGTTCACCAGATGGACCGCCGCGCAGACCATCCAGACAAAACTCGCCACCGACGCAAAGGCCAGCGATTCCCGAGCCAGGCGAACCATGAGTGAAATCCTCTTGTGGACAACCAATGTTCCGCCTTCGTTCTATTCTCCTTTTGTTCTCATGGTCAAGCCGCTTTGTACGCCTCAGTCGCGCGCCGCGAAGTGATAGGCGGCGAACTTGTTGCCATCGAGATCGCGGAAGTAGCCGAAGTAGGCGCCCCAGGCCTCGGGGCCGCGCGGGCCGGGAGCGCCCTCGTTCACCGCCCCCAGCGACAGCGCCTTGGCGTGGAAGGCGTCCACGGCCCCCGGGCTCTCCAGGCCGAAGCCGTGCATCATCCCATTGCCGACGCAGGCCGCCTGGCGATCATAGGGCGTCAGCACCCCGAACAGCCCGCCGCCCTTGGCGCGATAGAAGCGCCCGCCCTTGGGGTGGTCGAACAAGGTCCGCATCCCCGCCTCCGGCAGCAGGGCGTCATAGAAAGCCACCGCTCTCTCCAGATCGTTGGTCCCGACCGTGGCGTACATCTGCATGGCGCGCTCCCGTTTGGCTGCGCGCCACCTTAACCCGCGCCCGTCGCCGCCGCGTACAACCCTAAGTCGGACATCGGCTAGACAAGGGTCCCAATCTCGGCCCTATGCCCCCATGCGTGGGGGTCGTCTGAGCGTAACTCAGCGCCTGCTGATCCTGATCGGCGGGGCGCTACTGCTGCCCGCCGTGGCGGCCCTGGCGCTGCTGTTCGTCACCGAACTGCGGCGCGAACGCGAGTCCGTGGAGCGCTCGGCCCGCGGCGCCGCCGAAACCGTCCTCGCCCGCGCCGACTCCAAGGTCGCCGAGCAACTCGCCGGGGCCCGCGTGCTGGCCAACGCCCAGGCCATCGAGTTGCGGGACTGGGCCACGGCCGAATTCCGCGCCCGCCGGCTGATGTCCCAGTTGCCGGACTGGCGCTCCGTGGCCCTGGCCGACGCCGACGGCCATGTGCTGTTCGACACCCGCGCGCCGCGCCGCACCGCCCTGCCCCCGCCCGGACCCAACGCCGTGGGCGGGGTTGAACCCCGGGGAACCGGCTGCGCCTGCATCCTCATCCAGCTTCCCGCCATCGCCCCGGGGACCCGCCTGGTGGTGGAGGTGGCGGTGGACAGCTTCCACAACGCGCTGATGGACGACCTGCCCGGCGACGTCGTGGCGGCCATCGCCGACGCCGACGGTCGCTTCATCGCCCGCTCGCTGGACCACCAGGGCCGCGTCGGCGCGCTCGCCAGCCCATCCCTGCGCAGCGCCATCAAGACGGGCGGAAGCGGCTTCTACCGTGGCACGACCCTGGAGGGGCTGGAGAACTACACCGCCTACGTGACATCTCCCGTCACCGGCTGGTCGGTCCATGTGGCGGTGGATCACGACCGGATCGACACCCCCAACTGGTGGTCGAGGGCCACCATGGTGGCGGCCGCCCTGGCGGCCCTGCTGATCGCCAGCGCGATCGGCGCCTACGCCATCTACGACCTGGCCGCCGAGCGGCGGCGGCATGAGCAGATGCGCGGCCTGCAGAAGGCCGAGGCCATCGGCCGGTTCGCCAGCGGCGTGGCGCACGACTTCAACAACCTGCTGATGGTGGTGATCGGCAACATCGACCGCATGCTGAAGGCCGATATCCCGCCCGCCCAGCGCGTCTACGCCGAGCGGGCCCTGGCCGCCGCCAGCCGGGGCTCGCGGCTCTCCAACCAGCTCCTCAGCTTCGCCCGGGGCGACGGCGCCCAGATCGGCGTGGTCGACCTGCAGAGCCTCTTCGACGAGACCGACGAGTTGCTGCGCCAGTCCGTCGGCCCCGGGGTGATGCTCTCCGTGCGCATCGCGCCTGATGCCCGCTGGGTCAGCGCCAACCTCGACCAGCTGGAGCTGGCCTTCCTCAATCTGGCGGTGAACGCCCGGGACGCCATGGAGTCGC
The DNA here is from genome assembly GCA_947476555.1 of Caulobacteraceae bacterium. Classification (GTDB taxonomy): domain Bacteria; phylum Pseudomonadota; class Alphaproteobacteria; order Caulobacterales; family Caulobacteraceae; genus Phenylobacterium. The sequence goes on along the minus strand of CANJRI010000035.1, from coordinate 22,627 downwards.
GGGGTGCGATCACCGTGACTGGCCGGCGGGAAGGCGAGGACGTCGTCGTGGATGTCATCGACACCGGCCCCGGCCTGCCCGCGGGCGCGGCCGACCGGCTATTCGAGCCGTTCTTCTCCACCAAGCCGCCGGGCCAGGGCACCGGCCTCGGCCTCGCCCAGGTGGCCGGGACCGTACGGCAGGCCGGCGGGACCGTGCGGGCGGCCAACCATCCCGATGGCGGCGCGGTCTTTACGCTGCGGTTGAAGGCCAGCCCGCCCCCCAGCGCCTAGGCCGGCTCCAGGCGTCCATCCCTCATCTCGAACACCCGGTCCATGTGGCTGGCGAGGGCCAGGTTGTGGGTGGCGACCAGGGCGGCGACCCCCTGGCTGCGGGCCAGGGCGTAAAGGCTGTCGAACACCGCCCCGGAGGTGGTGGGATCGAGGTTCCCGGTCGGTTCGTCGGCCAGCAGGATCCGCGGGGAGTTGGCCAGCGCCCGGGCCAGGGCGACCCGCTGCTGCTCGCCGCCCGACAGCTGGGCCGGCTGGTGGGTCAGCCGGGCGCCAAGGCCCAACGCCGTGAGCAACTCGGCCGCCCGGGCCCGCGCGGCCTTGCGGGTCTTCCCGGCGATCATCTGCGGCAGAGCCACGTTGTCGAGCGCCGTGAACTCCGGCAGCAGGTGGTGGAACTGGTAGACGAAGCCGATGGTGCCCAGCCGCACCCGCGTGCGCTCGCGCTCGGCGAGGTCGGAGCAATCGCGGCCGAGGATGGTGATCCGCCCGGCGTTGGGGTGCTCCAGCAGGCCCGCGGCGTGCAGCAGCGAGGACTTGCCGGAACCGGACGGCCCCACCAGGCCGACGATCTCGCCGGGGCGCAGGTCGAGGTCCACGCCGCGCAGGACGGTGAGCGGCCCGGCCGCCGTCGTGTAGGTGCGCTCCAGGCCGCGGATCGTAAGGACCGGCTCACTCATAGCGAAGCGCCTCCACCGGATCGATCCGCGACGCCCGCCACGCGGGGGCCAGAGTCGCCAGGAAGCTCATGGCCAGGGCGAACGCGACGATCACCGCCACCTCCCCGAAATCGACCTTGGCCGGCACCCGGGAGAGGAAATAGACGTCCGACGAGAACACCGCTGTGCCGGTGGCCCACTCGATCGCCGCCTGGATGGGGTCGATATAGGCGCAGAACAGCACCCCGATGGTCACCCCGGCCACCGTGCCCAGCACGCCCACGGCCGCCCCGGACATGAAGAAGATCCGCATGATGGATCCCTGCCCGGCCCCCATGGTGCGCAGGATGGCGATGTCGCGGCCCTTGTTCTTCACCAGCATCACCAGGCCAGAGATGATATTCATGGTGGCGATCGCCACCAGCATCATCAGGATCAGCCGCATCATGCTGCGCTCGATCTTCAGGGCGCCCCAGAACGAGGCGTCGCGCTGGGTCCAGTCGAGCACCAGCGCCGTGGGGCCCGCCGCCTTGTTGATCGGCGCCTTCATCTGCGGCGCGGAGTCGGGATCGGTCAGGCGCACCTCGATCTGGTCGGCCGTCCCCTCCCGGCCGAAGAACAGCTGCGCCTGTTCGAAGGGCATGAAGATATAGGCCTGGTCGTACTGGCTCATGCCGATCGCGAAGGTGGCGCCCACCGTGTAGGGCTTCTGCATCGGGGTGCCGCCGAAGGCGGTGTCCGCGCCCGAGGGCGAGATCAGGGTCAAGGTGTCGCCGACCGTGACCCCCAGGGACTGGGCCAGTCGCTGGCCCACCACGATCACGTCGCCGCCGAACTCCCCCTTTCCGAAGCCCGCCAGCGAGCCTTGGGCGATGTTGTCGGCGACGATCTTAGTCCGGGCGAGATCCGCCGGGGCGACGCCGCGCACCAGGGCGCCGGTGATCTGGCTGGGACCCATGGCGATGGCCTGGGCCTCGATCAGCGGCGCGGCCTGGGTGACACCGGGGACCGTGAGGACCCGCTGGACCGTCGCCGCCCGTGTCGCGTCGGCAAGCAACGGCCCGGTCACCGAGGCGTGGCCCTGGAAGCCCAGGATCCGGTTCAACATCTCCGTGCGGAAGCCGTTCATCACGCTCATCACGATGATCAGCACGGCGACGGCCAGCATGATGCCGATGAAGGAGATCAGCGAGATCAGCGCCACGCCGCCCTGGCTGCGCTTGGCGCGCAGGTAGCGGCTGGCCAGCATGCGCTCCCAGGCCCCGAAGGGCGGGGCGCGGGTGGAGGCGAGTTCGCTCACCCGGTGATGGCCTTGAGCGCCGCATCCAGGGGCAAGGTCTGCCGTTCGCCCGTGGCGCGGCGCTTCAGCTCCACCACGCCGTCGGCGACGCCCTTGGGCCCGACGATCAGCTGCCAGGGTATGCCCACCAGGTCGAGCGCCGCGAACTTCGCGCCGGGGCGCTGGTCGGAGTCGTCATAGAGCGGGTCGTGGCCCGAAAGCGCCGCGTAGGCCTGCTCGGCCACCGCGTCGACCGCCGCGTCGCCGGGGCGCAGGTTGATGACCACGACGCCGAAGGGCGCGACCGAGTCCGGCCAGATGATCCCAGCCTCGTCGTGGCTGGCCTCGATGATACCGGCCACCAGGCGCGAGACCCCCACGCCGTACGAACCCATCTGGACCGGAACGTCCTTGCCGTCCGGCCCGGTGACGAAGGCCTTCATCGGCCGGGAGTACTTCTCGCCGAAATAGAAGATGTGGCCGACCTCGATGCCGCGGGCCGACATCCGCCCCGCCTCGGGGACTTCCTTCTCGAAGCGGGCGGCGTCGTGCATCTCGTCAGAAGCGGCGTAAAGCGCGGTTCGTTGCGCCACGAGGGGCGCAAGGTCGCCGTCCCAGTCGATGTCCGGGCCAGGCGCGCCCATCTCCACCAGGTCCCGGTGGGCGAAGACCTCGCTCTCGCCGGTCTCGGCCAGGATGATGAACTCGTGGGAGAGGTCACCGCCGATCGGGCCAGTGTCGGCCCGGACGGGGATCGCCTTCAGCCCCAGCCGGGCGAAGATGTTGAGGTAGGCCAGGAACATGCGGTTGTAGGACCGCCGCGCCGCCGCCTCGTCGATGTCGAAGGAATAGGCGTCCTTCATCAGGAACTCACGCCCGCGCATCACCCCGAAGCGGGGTCGGCGCTCGTCGCGGAACTTCCACTGGATGTTGTAAAGATTCTTCGGCAAGTCCTTGTAAGACTTTATGTAGCTGCGGAATATGTCGGTGATGACCTCCTCGGCCGTGGGGCCGTACAGCAGGTCCCGATCGTGGCGATCCTTGATGCGCAGCATCTCCTCGCCGTAGTCGTCGTACCGGCCGCTCTCCCGCCACAGGTCGGCCAGCTGGAGCGTCGGCATCAGCACCTCGACCGCCCCGGCCCGGTTCATCTCCTCGCGGACCACCTGCTCGATCTTCTTCAGCACCGCCAGGCCCAGCGGCAGCCAGGCGTAGATTCCAGCCGCCTCCTGCCGGATCATCCCGGCGCGGATCATCAACTGGTGCGAGACGATCTGCGCGTCGGAGGGCGCCTCGCGCAGCGTCGGCATGAAGTAACGCGAAAGGCGCATGGGCTTGGATATCCGGTCAGGTCAGGCGGTAGGAAGGCGCTGAGATAGCCTCGCCGGCGGGAGCTTGGCTAGAGCCTTTCCGGTTCAGGTGGATCCCACCTGAACCGGATGAAAAGGCTCGATTCTTGGAATTAGAGCGTGACGGGCGCCGGAACCGGCATCCACTTCCGGCTGTCACGCTCTAGTGCCCGCGGGCCAGGGGCGGCAGTTCGATCAGGTGGAAGTGGATGATCAGCCACAGGGCGCTGAAGATCACCGCCGAGACCCAGGTGGTGGTCAGGAACTTCTTCTTCAATTTCGGGTCCACCGGCGCCCCGGGGTCGCCCCCGTCGCCCTTGTCGATCCCGGCTTCGGCGTGGCTGATCACGCCCAACGGAAGGACGACGAACAGCACCGTCCACCAGATGGTCAGGTAGATGGCGATGGCGGTGATCGGGCCCATTGGGCGACGGTTCCTGGGTGAGCGGGACTAGGCCCAGGCCATAGCACCCGGATCGCCAAAGATCACGGGCCTGCCGTCTCCGGGGCGTGCCCGCCGACCTGCATCCCCGCCACAGCCTCGATCATGGCGAACTGGGGAACCCGGATCGCGCCCGACCGGGACCGGTCCAGGTCGAGGATCAGGTAGATGGACAGCACGACCAGCGCGAAGGTGACACTGGTCATCAGCCGGTGCGGCGGCCGGCCCCCGACGCCCAGGGTGTAGCCCATGACCCCCGCCGAGACGATGGCGTAGAGACCAAGCGCGGTCAGCACCACGGCCGGCAGCCGGGCGTTGATCGACGCATGCCGGGCGTCGGCGGTGTCGATGGCCTCGTTCAGGGGTTGGAGCATGAGCAACGCCACCGGCGTCGTTTGATACCCATCGAGCGCGGTACGGGCTTCCTGCCAGACGACACGCTGCAGGACCTTCGAGCGGACCTCAGCCGCCGCGCGTTGCTCCCCGTCGAAACGACCGAAATCCAGCCGCGCCTGGCCGTAGTTCCGCATGGCGATCCGCACGGGTTCCGGATCGTCGAGGAGGCTGGTCCTGAAGTAGGCCGTGGTCAGCGCATTGGCCTCGTCCATCACCAGTTGCCGCTGGTCTTCGTGCCGTTCCAGCGCCAGCCCGAAGGTGAAGGCCACCAGCAGCGCCAGCAGGCCCAGCACGGCGGCCAGGATGTGCCCCTCTTCCCCATGGCCCTCGCCGGCGTCCGGGGTTGGCCGGTAGAGCTGGTGATGGAGCAGCGAGCCGCCCTCGCGGGCGACCAGCATGAGCACGAGCAGCAGCAGGCTCACAAGGCGCAGGTCCCCCTGGTGCTCGAAGTCGGCGATCCAGGCCATCCATTCGCCCATGGGCCGCCAAGCTAACGTCGGGCCGACGCCCGGCTATCAGGGCGGGAACCGGGAGGGGCGCTGGACGGCCCTAAGAGGGGATCAGGTGAAGACCCGGGTCAGATCCTGAGCACGGTGGTCTCGACCACCGGCCGCCGGCCCCAGATACGCTGGCTGGCCTTCTTCACGGCCCGGGACATGGCCGCCTCGATGGTTTCGTCCAGATCGCGGTCCTCGCCTTTGAGACGGCCCAGGGCCTGCTCGGCCTCGTCGGCCAGGTCATCGAGGACGTCGTCCAGCGGATAGTCCTCGTCTGTGGGCAGGCCCAGCGCCCGAACCTGGGGGCCCGAGACGATCTTGTTCCGCCCGTCGAGCGCCACGGAGACCGCCACCACGCCGTTGAAGGCCGCGTGCCGGCGCTCGCGCAGGGCGTCGCCGTTCTCCGGGGTCACCACGCCAGCGTCCACATAGAGCCGGCCCGCTGGGACCTCGTCGATGATCTCCGCCCGGCCGGGCGCCAGGCGGACCATGTCGCCGTTGCGCGGGGTGACCTGCTGGGGGACCTGCAGATCACGCGCGAAGGCGGCGTGTTCCAGCAGGTGTCGCCGTTCGCCATGGGTGGGGACCGAGATCTCGGGACGCGCCCAATGGTACATCTGGGCCAGCTCGTCGCGGCACGGGTGGCCGGAGACGTGGATGCCGGGATGGTCGCGTTCGGTGTAGAGGCGCACCCCGCGGTCGGCGAGCTTGTTCTGCAGGTTGCGGATCGGGATCTCGTTCCCCGGAATCACCCGCGAGGAGAAGACGCAGGAGTCCCCCTGCCCCAGGTTCACGTGCGGGTGGGTGCCCTCGGCGATGCGGGCCAGGGCGGCCCGTGGCTCTCCCTGGCTGCCGGTGCACAGGTACAACACCTTGTTCGGCGGCAAGCGCCGCGCGTCGGTGTCGTCCAGGAAGTCCTGCAGGCCGTGCATGAGCCCAACCGAGCGGGCCGCGGCGGCCATGCGGTGCATGGAGCGGCCCACCAGGCAGACGCGCCGCCCGTTGGCCTCGGCCGCGCGAGCGACACTGTCCATCCGGGCTACATTGGAGGCGAAGCAGGCCACCGCCACCCGGCCCTTCAGCCCCCCGATCAGGGGAATCAGGGTGTCGCGAACCTCGGCCTCCGAGCCCGCGCTACCGTCCACGAAGACGTTGGTGGAATCGCAGACCATGGCCAGGATCCCCGCGTCCCCCAGCTCGCGGATGCGATCGGCGTTGGTCGGGGCGCCCAGCAGCGGGTCCGGGTCGATCTTCCAGTCGCCGGTATGCAGGATGGTCCCCAGCGGCGTGTGGATCGCGAGGCCGTTGGGCTCGGGGATCGAGTGGGTCAGGGTGATCAACTCGAGCTCGAAGGGTCCCAGCTTGATCGATCCGCCCAGGGCGACCTCGGTGATCTTCACCTCGTCCAGCAGGTCGGCCTCGCGCAGCTTTTCCCTCAGGATAAAGGCCGTGAACGGCGTGGCGTAGACCGGGGCCTTCAGGCGCGGCCAAAGGTGGGCCACCGCCCCGACGTGGTCCTCATGGGCGTGGGTGATCACGATGCCCAGGATGCGGTCGGCATAGGCCTCGATATAGCTCGGGTCCGGAAGGATGATCTCCACGCCGGGCGTGGTCTGGTCGCCGAAGGTCACGCCCAGGTCCACCACGATCCACTGGCGGTCGTGCGCCGGGCCGAAGCCGTAGAGATTGAAGTTCATGCCGATCTCGTTCGAGCCGCCGAGCGGCAGGAAGACGAGTTCGTCGGTCTTGGATTTGGCCATCAGGCGCCTGTGTTCCGCCGCCAGATCTCCAGCAGCCCGCGAATAGTGAGGTCGGGGTCGAAATGGTCGATTGACCGGGTGGCGCCGTCGAACAGCGAGGCCACCCCGCCGGTCGCCACCACCTTCAACGGCTCGCCCCGTTCGGCCTTGATGCGCGAGATCAGTCCCTCGATCAAGGCGATGTAGCCCCAGAACACACCGGACTGCATGGCGCCCACCGTATCGGTCCCCACGACTTTCAGGGGTTTCTTGATGGCGACCCGCGGAAGCTTGGCCGCCGCCTGGTGCAACGCCTCCATCGACAGGTTGATCCCGGGTGCGATCACGCCCCCCTCGAATCCCCCGTCCGACCCGATGACGTCGAAGGTTGTGGCCGTGCCGCTGTCGATGACGATCAGCGGGCCGCCGTACGCCGCGAACGCCCCTACGGCGTTGACCAGCCGGTCGGCGCCCGCCTCCGACGGCTTGTCGATCCGCACCGGTATGCCCAGCTCGGCGTTCTCACCGACGATCAGCGGCTCCACCTTCAGGTAGCGCCGCGCCAGGTTGCGCAGGTTGAAGATCGACTGCGGCACTACGCTGGAGACGATGCAGGCCGAAAAGCCGTCGAGCTTCAGGCCGGCCATGGACAGCAGTTGGTGGAGCCAGACGGCGTATTCGTCGGCCGTGCGCGTGGACTCGGTGGCCGCCCGCCACTGCGCGATCCATTCCTTGCCGTCGTGACAGGCGAACAGGGTGTTGGTGTTGCCTTGCTCGATGGCCAGCAGCACGGCGGGGACCCTCAGAAGAACACGTCGCCTGCCGTTACGCGCTCAAGGGACCCGTCGTCCAGCCTGAGCCGCAAGGCCCCGTCCGGCTCCAGGCCCTCGGCGACGCCGGTCAGGGTGATGGCGGGCATCCGCGCCTCGCAGCGTTCGCCCAGGCCCACGGCGCGTTCGGTCCAGGCCGCTGCAAGCGGTGGGAAGCCCTCGCTCGCCCAGGCCGCGCGCCAACGTTCGAAGCCGTCCGCCAGCACGTCCAGTGCGGCCTGCGGCCCCGGCGGCGGGCCCGCCATATGGTCGGCGAGACTGGTCGCCGGCCGTTCCACGTTCGTGGGGGCGCTGGCGAGATTCACCCCGATCCCCAGCGCAAGCCAGAGGTGCCCATCGGGACGGGTCCCGGATTCGGCCAAGATTCCTACCGCCTTGCGTCCGTGGATGAGCACGTCGTTGGGCCATTTCAGCCGCGCCGCGCCTGGGCCGACACAGGCGTCGATCAGGTCGGCCGCCGCGAGGGCCAGGGCGAAGGAGAGCTGCGCGGCTTCGGCGGGCCGGGCGTCCGTGACCATCAGGAGGGTGGCGGCGAGGTTCCCCTGGCCGGTCGACCATGCCCTGCCCCGCCGGCCGCGACCGGCGGTCTGGACGGCCGCCGTGATCCACAGCGGCCCCGCCTCCCCCGCCTCGGCCCGGCGTCGGGCCTCGGCGTTGGTGGAGTCGAGGTCGTCGTGAGCCTCGACGGGCGGTCGCGACGCCAAGCCCTAGAGGCCGAAGGCCTGGGCTGCGCGGGTCGCCAGCGGGTCGAGCCAGGTCAGGGCGATCAGCACCACCGGGAAAGCGAAGACGGCCAGGCCGATGGCGATGGCCCCGGCCTCGGCCGGCGGCTTGTCGGTCTGGCCAGGGCTGGCGTCGAACCACATCACCTTGATCAGGCGCAGGTAGTAGAAGGCGGCCACCACCGAGCCCACCAGCCCGATCACCGCCGGACCCCAGAGCCCCGCGTCGAGGGCGGCCTTGAACACATAGTACTTGGCCCAGAAGCCGGAGAACGGCGGCAGGCCCAGCGCCGACAGGGCGAAGACGGTCATGGCCAGCGAGAGCCAGGGACGCTCGCGCCACAGGCCCGCCATGTCGTCCATGGTCTCCATCGACCGGCCGCCGCGCGACAGGGCCGAAAGGCAGGCGAAGAACCCGGTCACATCCACCATGTAGAGGACCATGAACATCAGCATGGCCTGGATGCCGGCCTCGGTGCCGGAGGCCAAGCCCAGCAGGGCGTAGCCGACGTTGGCGATCGAGGAATAGGCCCACAGGCGCTTGAGGTTCTTCTGCACGAGGCCGGCGAACGCGCCGACCGCCACCGAGATCAGCCCCAGAGCCACCAGCACCTGCGACCACTGCTCGATCGCGCCGGCGAAGCCCTCGGCCAGGACCCGGGCGAACAGCACCATGGCCGCCAGCTTCGGAGCGGCCGCGAAGAAGGCCACCACCGGCGTCGGGGCGCCCTCGTAGACGTCCGGCGTCCACATATGGAAGGGCGCGGCGGAGACCTTGAAGGCCAAGCCGCACATCAGGAACACCAGGCCGAACAGCACGCCCGTCTCCGCCCCGCCCTGCACCGCTACGGCGATGTCGGCATAGGTGGTGGAGCCGGCGAAGCCGTAGATCAGGCTGGCGCCGTAGAGCAGCAGGCCGGACGACAGCGCGCCCAGCACGAAATACTTCAGGCCGGCCTCGGAGGCCTTGGCGTTGTCCCGGTGCATGGCGGCCAGGACGTAGAGGGCCAGCGATTGCAGTTCGACGCCCACGTAGAGGGAGATCAGGTCGCCCGAGGAGGCCATCATGCCCATGCCGAGGGCGGCCAGCAGGATCAGGACGGGGAACTCGAAATTCTTCACGCCCCGCCGTTCGAACCAGGGCTGGCCGAGCGGGATCGCCACGGCCGAGGCCACATAGATCGCCACCTTGGCGAAGGTCGCGGCGGCGTCGGAGATCAGGCCGCCGGCGAAGGCCGTGCCGACCGGCAGGGTGGCGGTGGCGACGGCGGCGCCGAGCAGCGCGACGACGGCCGCCGCCGAGACCGCGAAGGTGGAGCGCGGCGAGAAGGCCCCACCCACCAGCAGCACCAAGGCGCCGACGGCGAGGATCAGCTCGGGGATGGCCAGGGAGAGGTCGGCTGAGAAGGTCATGGGATCACTTGCCGATCGCGGCCTGGTAGGTGGTCACGAGCTGGTCCACCGAGGCGCCTGTAATTTCGAACACGAGGTTGGGCTGCACGCCCAGCCAGAGGGTGGCGAGCACCAGCGGCGCGAAGATCATCGTCTCGCGCCATTCCAGGTCGCCGATCGTCGCCAGCTGCGGGTTCACCAGCTCGCCGAACACCACCCGGCGATAGAGGCTGAGGGCATAAACAGCCGAGAGGATGACGCCGGTCGCGGCCAGCGCCGCGGTCCAGGTCGAGGCCTGGTAGACGCCGGTCATGGTCAGGATCTCGCCGACGAATCCGGACGTGCCCGGCAGGCCGACGTTGCCCATGGTGAACAGCATGAACACCGCCGCGTACCAGGGCATCCGGTTCACCAGCCCGCCGTAGAAGGCGATCTCGCGGGTGTGCATGCGGTCGTAGACCACGCCCACGCAGAGGAAGAGCGCCCCGGAGATCACCCCGTGGGACAGCATCTGGTAGAGCGCGCCCTGCTCTCCGGCCGCGTTGCCGGAGAAGATCCCCATGGTCACGAAGCCCATGTGGGCCACCGACGAATAGGCGATCAGCTTCTTGATGTCGGTCTGCCGGAAGGCGACCAGGGAGGTGTAGATCACCGCCACGACCGAGAGGCCGAACACCAGTGGCCCGAACATCTCCGAGGCCAACGGAAACATCGGCAGGGAAAAGCGCATGAAGCCGTAGCCGCCGAGCTTCAAGAGGATGCCCGCCAGGATCACCGAGCCCGCGGTCGGCGCCTCCACGTGGGCGTCCGGCAACCAGGTGTGCACCGGCCACATGGGCATCTTCACCGCGAACGAGGCGAAGAACGCCAGCCATAGCCAGGCCTGGGCCTGCCCCGGGAACTGGTAGGTCATAAGCTCGGGGATCGAGGAGGTGCCGGAGGTGGCGATCATGTAGAGGATCGCGGCCAGCATCAGGACCGAACCCAGCAAGGTGTAGAGGAAGAACTTGTAGGCCGCGTAGACCCGCCGCTTACCGCCCCAGATGCCGATGATCAGGAACATCGGCACCAGGCCGAACTCGAAGAAGATGTAGAACAGCACTAGGTCCAGCGCGCAGAACACGCCGATCACCAGGGCCTCCAGGACCAGGAAGGCGATCATGTATTCGCAGACCCGGTCGTCGATGGATTTCCACGAGGCCGCGATGCAGATCGGCATCAGGAACGCGGTCAAGAGAACGAACAGCACCGAGATGCCGTCGACGCCCATCCGGTAGGAGAGCCCGGCGAACCAGGGGACCTCCTCGACGAACTGGAAGCCCGGGTTTCCTGCGTCGAAACGGGCGACCAGCAGGACCGAGAGCGCCAGTGTCGCCAGGGTGGTGACGAAGGCGATCCAGCGCGCGGCCTCGGCGGCCTTGGCGTCGTCCTTCTGCGCGAACAGGCGCAGAGCCACGATCGCGGCGACGCCGAGCAACGGTGCGTAGGTGATGAGGGAAAGGAGGGGCATCAGGCTTTCCAGGCCCAGAGGGCGTAGGTCAGGAGGCCCGCGACGCCGAGCAGCATCACGAAGGCGTAGTGATAGACGTAGCCGGACTGCAGCCGGCCAGCGCCCTTGCCGACCTGGACCGACAGCGCCGAGACGCCATCGGGACCCAGGCCGTCGATGATCTTCTGGTCGCCGCCCTTCCAGAACAGGTCGCCGAGGAACTTGGCCCCGCGGACGAAGGTGGCCTCGTAGATCTCGTCGAAGAACCACTTGTTGTAGAAGAACGTCCAGAGCAGCCCGCGCTGGGCGGCCATCCGCGCCGCCGAGCCCTCGTGCACGATGTAGACGTAGGCCGCGATCAAGAGGCCCAGCACCGACACCACCAGCGGGGCCAACACCACCCACAGGGGCGCGTGGTGGGCTTCCCCGCCACCTTCGGCGTGATCGGCCTCGGGTGCTCCTGCGGGAGCGGCGGCATGGCTGGCCTCGCCCACTGGAGCGACTCCGCTCTGCGCGGCCGGCTGGCCGGGGCCGGCGGCCGGGACGGCGTGGGCCTGGGCCGGCGCCGTGTAGACCGCGCCGCGCCAGAAGGCGTCCTTATGCTCGCCGATGAACTCGTGGTGGAAGGCGATCCCCGACCCGATCGCGCCGATGGCCAGCAGGATCAGCGGCAGGCGCATGGTCCAGGGGCTCTCGTGCGGCTTGTGGTCGTGGCCGTGGCCATGCCCGTGGCCATGATCGTCCGCCAGCGGTTCGTCATGGGTCTCGTGCTGGGCGTGGCTGGCGTGATCATCGCCGTGGTCGCGGTTGTGCCAATGGTGCGCCAGGTCCTCGGACGTCCAGCGCGCGTGACCGTTGAAGGTGAAGAAGGCCAGCCGCCAGGAATAGTAGGCCGTGAGACCCGCCACGAAGATGGCGGTCACGAAGGCGAAGTAGCCGATCGGATTGCCCGCCTCGCCGCCTTCCCAGGCCGCGTGGATGATGGCGTCCTTGGAGAAGAAGCCCGCGAAGCCGAGGTCCGGCAGCGGCAGGCCAAGGCCCTCCAACGGGAAGCCGAGGCCGGTGATGGCGATCGTGCCGATGGTCATCACCCCGTAGGTGACCGGCAGGTACTTCGCCAGCCCGCCGTAGCGGCGCATGTCCTGCTCGTGGGCCATGCCGTGGATCACCGAGCCGGCGCCCAGGAACAGCAGGGCCTTGAAGAAGGCGTGGGTGAACAGGTGGAACATGGCCGCGTCGTAGGCGCCGACGCCAGCAGCCATGAACATGTAGCCGAGCTGCGAGCAGGTGGAGTAGGCGATCACCCGCTTGATGTCGTTCTGCATCATGCCGACGGTGGCCGCGAACAGCGCCGTCACCGCGCCGATGATGGTCACGAAGTTCTTGGCGGTCGGCGCGTACTCGAACATCGGTGAGAGCAGGCAGACCATGTAGACGCCGGCGGTCACCATGGTGGCCGCGTGAATCAGGGCCGAGACGGGCGTTGGGCCTTCCATGGCGTCCGGCAGCCAGGTGTGCAGGAAGAACTGCGCGGACTTGCCCATGGCGCCGATGAACAGCAGCACGCAAGCGAGATCCACCAGACGCCAGGTCTGGCCGACGAACTCCCAGCCCTCGCCGACGCTGCCGGCGATCAGGGGGAACAACTCGGCGAACTGGATGGTCCCGTAGGCCCAGAACACCGTCATGATGCCCAGCGCGAAACCGAAGTCGCCGACCCGGTTGACCACGAAGGCCTTGATCGCGGCGGCGTTGGCCGTGGGCTTCTTGAACCAGAAGCCGATGAGGAGGTAGCTCGCCAGCCCCACCCCTTCCCAGCCGAAGAACAGCTGCATGAAGTCGGCGGCGCTGATCAGCGCCAGCATGGCGAAGGTGAACAGCGACAGGTAGGCGAAGAACCGCGGCCGCGAATCGTCCTCGGCCATGTAGCCCCAGGAATAGAGGTGCACGAGCGAGGAGACCGACGTCACCACCACCAGCATCACCGCCGACAGCCCATCCAGCCGGAACGACCAGTTGGACTGGAAGTCGCCCACGTGGATGAACGGGGCGTAGGTGATGGTGAAGGGCTGGAGCCCTCCCCAGGTCCACTGGCTGAACACCACCCATGACAGGATGGCCGACAGGAACAGGAAGCCGGTGGTCACCGCCTGGGACGGGATATTCCCGATCCGGCGGCCGAACAGCCCGGCTACGGCCGCGCCGATCAGCGGGCCGAACAGGATGATCGTGACGAGGAGCTTGGGATCCATCTCAGCCCTTCATCATCGAGGCGTCGTCCACGGCGATGTCGCCGCGGTTGCGGAAGAAGGTGACCAGGATCGCCAGGCCCACGGCGGCCTCGGCGGCCGCCACGGTGAGCACGAACATGGCGAAGATCTGCCCGGTCACGTCGCCCAGGTAGGCCGAGAAGGCCACCAGGTTGATGTTCACGGCGAGCAGGATCAGCTCCACCGACATCAGGATGACGATGATGTTCTTGCGGTTCACGAAGATCCCGAACACCCCGATGGTGAACAGGATCGCGGCGACCGCGAGGTAGTGCGCGAGGCCGATCGTCATTGGTCCATCCCCTCGCCGGGTTTCAGCTGGACGATGCGCATGCCGGTCTTCGGCGAGCGCAGCACCTGGTCCATGATCACCTGCCGGCGCACGCCCGGCTTATGGCGCAGGGTGAGCACGATGGCGCCGATCATGGCCACCAGCAGCACCAGCCCCGCCGCCTGGAAGAAGTAGACATAGTCGGTGTAGAGCACCCGGCCGATCGCCTCGGCGTTGGTGACATCGCTTCCGCCATTTGCGACCGGGAGGACCGCGTCCTTGGCCGCCCCGTTGGTGGCCACGGCGTACGACACCAGGATCATCTCGGCGGCCAGGAAGGCGGCGATCAACAGGCCCACCGGCATGTAGCGGGCGAAGCCTTGCCGCAGGGCGGCGAAGTCCACGTCCAGCATCATGACGACGAACAGGAACAGCACCGCCACGGCGCCCACGTAGACCACCACCAGCAGCATCGCCAGGAACTCCGCGCCCATCAGGACGAAGAGGCCGGCGGCCGAGAAGAAGGCCAGGATCAGCCACAGCACCGAGTGCACCGGGTTGCGGGCCGAGACCACGCAGAAGCCGGAGACCAGCGTCACCGCCGCCATCAGGTAGAAGGCTATGATCTGGATCATCGGTAGGGCGCGTCCAGTTCGAGGTTCTTGGCGATCTCGCGCTCCCAGCGGTCGCCGTTATCCAGCAGCCGCTCCTTGTCGTAGTAGAGCTCCTCGCGGGTCTCGACGGCGAACTCGAGGTTCGGGCCCTCGACGATGGCGTCCACCGGGCAGGCCTCCTGGCACAGGCCGCAGTAGATGCATTTGACCATGTCGATGTCGTAGCGGGTCGTGCGGCGGCTGCCGTCCTCGCGAGGCTCGGCCTCGATGGTGATGGCCTGGGCCGGGCAGATGGCCTCGCAGAGCTTGCAAGCGATGCAGCGCTCTTCACCCTTGGGATAGCGGCGCAGGGCATGCTCGCCGCGGAAGCGGGGGCTCTGCGGGTTGCGCTCGTGCGGGTACTGCACGGTCTTCTTGGGGGCCATCATGTGCTTCATGGCCAGGCCAAAGGCCCCCGCGAAGTCCAGAAGGGCCGCGCCCTTCACCGCCTGTCCGATCCTACCAAGCATGGTCACTCTTTCTCGCAGGCGTAGTCTTCGAGGTACTGCGGATTGCCGCCGCGCTTGAGACGCAGGGTATTGCCCTTCGCCGCGCAGGCCGCCTGGGCGTCGCGCAGGGTGTCGAGGGTGGCGATCCCGCCCGTGGGCATGGAGGCGCAGGCCGAAAGGCCGATGGCGAGGGTCATGATGATCACCCCCCTCACGCCGCCGGTCCGAAGACGCGCCACGCCGCCACCAGGGCCACGGCCACAAGCGAGGTCGGCAGGAACACCTTCCAACCCAGCCGCATCAGCTGGTCGTAGCGGTAGCGGGGCACGATCGCCTTCGCCATCGCGAACAGGAAGAAGAAGAAGATGACCTTGCCGAAGAACACCAGGAAGCCGAACAGGCTGCGGAAGAAGTCGGGCCAACTGTCCATGAAGCCGGTCGGGAAGCCGGGATTCCAACCGCCGAAGAACAGGACGGTGATCATCGCGCACATCAGGACGATGTTCGCGTACTCGCCAATCATGAACAGCAGGTAGGGCGTGGAGGAATATTCCACTTGGTAGCCCGCCACGAGCTCCGACTCCGCCTCGGGCAGATCGAAGGGCGGGCGGTTGGTCTCGGCCAGGGCGGAGATCAGGAAGATCACCGACATCGGGATCATGACCAGGGCGATCGGCAGGTTGGCGAGCCCGCCGCCGCCGAGGACGTTCCAGTTCCAGAACCAGCCCTGCTGCAGCTCGACGATGATCCGCAGGTTCATGGTGCCGGCCAGCAGGATCACCGTGATGATCACGAAGCCGATGGACACCTCGTAGGAGACCATCTGCGCCGCCGAACGGAGCGAGCCGAGGAACGGATACTTCGAGTTGGACGCCCAGCCGCCCATGATGATGCCGTAGACCCCCAGCGACGAGATCGCGAACAGATAGAGCACCCCGACGTTCAGGTCGGAGACCACCCAGCCCGGCGCCAGCGGGATCACCGCCCAGGCGCCGAAGGCCAGGACGAAGCTGATCAGCGGCGCCAGCAGGAACACCACCTTGTCCGCGCCGGAGGGGACCACGATCTCCTTCAGCACGAACTTCAGGAAGTCGGCGAAGGATTGCAGCAGGCCGAAGGCGCCGACCACGTTGGGGCCCTTGCGCATCTGCACGCCGGCCCAGATCTTCCGGTCGGCCAGCAGCAGGAAAGCCAGCGACAACAGGATCCAGATCATCACCAGGCCGATCTGGCCGGCGGTGAGCAGGGTCCAGCCGACAGGGCCTTCCCAGAAGGTGGGCGTGGTTTCCATCTACTCCGCCGCGATCTTGCTGGGGCCGGCCGCGAGGCTGGCGCATTCGGCCATGGTGACGCTCGCCCGGGCGATCGGGTTGGTCAGGTGGAACGCCGTCACCGGGCTGGCGAAGGGGGCCTCGGATAGCTGGCCCTTGGCGCCCAGCGCCGCGAAGTCGGGCTGCGCAGCGGGGGCCACATAGTCCACACGCCCGAAGGTCGGATGGTCGGCGAACAGCTTCGCCCGGAGCTGGTCGAGGCTGTCGTACGGCAGCTTGGCGCCCATCCGCTCGGAAAGGGCCCGCAGGATCGCCCAGTCTTCCTTGGCTTCGCCCTTGGGGAAGACAGCCCTGAAGCCGAGTTGCACCCGGCCCTCGGTGTTTACGTAGACGCCGTTCTTCTCGGTGTAGGCGGCGCCCGGCAGGATCACGTCGGCGCGGTGGGCGCCGGCATCCCCGTGGGTGCCGAGGTAGACCACGAAGGCCGAGGTCTTGGAGAGGTCGACTTCGTCGGCGCCCAGGAGGAACAGCACGTCCGCCCCGCCTTTGGCGGCCAGATCGGCCGCGCGGCCGGTCGAGAAGCCCATGTCGAGGCCGCCGACGCGGCTCGCGGCCGTGTGCAGTACGTTCCAGGCCATGCCGAACGCCTTGGCGACGCCGGCGGCGGCCTGCAGCACGGCGGCGCTGTCTGTGCGGGTCAGGGCGCCGGCGCCGACGACGATCGCCGGGGCCTTTGCGGTCTTCAGGCCCTTCACGAATTCGGACTTGGACTTGCCGAGCCCGGTCAGCGCCGAAGCGCCCGCCCCCAGATGCTCGTAGGGATAGGTCAGATCGGCCGCCTCGCCGATCACGGCCACCTGCAGGGCGCCGGCCAGCCAACGCTTGCGAAGGCGGGCGTTCAGCACCGGCGCCTCAACACGCGGGTTGGTCCCGACCAGCAGGATATAGTCCGCGTCTTCAAGGCCTTGGATCGAAGAATTCAACAACCAGCTCTCGCGGCCGCCCTCCCCCAGCACCATGCCGTCCTGGCGGCAATCGAGCTTGCCGCCGCGCGCGCCGAACAGGTCGAGCGCGGCCTTCATGGACTCCGCATCCTGCAGGTCCCCGGCGATCACGCCCACCCGGTCCGGGCTGGTCGCGTTCAGCTTGGCGGCCACGGCGCCCAGCGCCTCGTCCCAGCTCGCCGCTCTCAGCCGGCCACCCTCACGGATGAACGGGCGGTCGAGGCGTTGGCGGGACAGGCCGTCCACGGCGTAGCGCGTCTTGTCGCTGATCCACTCTTCGTTGATCGCCTCGTTGGTGCGCGGCAGCACGCGCAGCAACGCGGGACCACGGGCGTCCACTCGGATCGCCGAGCCCAGCGCGTCCATCACGTCCACGCTCTCGGTCTTCTTCAGCTCCCACGGGCGGGCGTTGAAGGCGTAGGGCTTGGAGGTCAGAGCGCCGACCGGGCAGAGGTCGATGACGTTGGCGCTGAGTTCTGAGGCCACCGCCTTGTCGAGGTAGGTGGTGATCTCCACGTCCTCGCCGCGGCTGATCAGGCCGATGTCCGGCACCCCGGCCACCTCGGTGATGAAGCGCACGCAGCGGGTGCACTGGATGCAGCGGGTCATCACCGTCTTGATGAGCGGACCCATGTACTTCTCTTCGACGGCCCGCTTGTTCTCGGCGTAGCGGCTGTCGTCGCGGCCATAACCCATGGCCTGGTCCTGCAGATCGCACTCCCCGCCCTGGTCGCAGATCGGGCAATCCAGCGGGTGGTTGATGAGCAGGAATTCCATCACCCCGTGACGAGCCTTCCGCACCATCGGCGTGTCGGTGAAGATCTCCATGCCCTCCCCGGCCGGCAGGGCGCAGGAGGCTTGCGGCTTCGGCGGACCCGGCTTCACCTCGACCAGGCACATCCGGCAGTTGCCGGCGATGGAGAGCCGCTCGTGGTAGCAGAAGCGCGGGATTTCCTTACCGGCGAGCTCGGCAACCTGCAGGACATTCATCCCGGCTTCGAACTCGACCTCGACCCCGTCGACCCTGGCGATAGGCATGCCGGTTACTCCGCCGCGACCTTGGCGCCGGCGTAGACGCCGGGGGCCGCGCGATATCTCGTGATGCGTTCCTCCACCTCATGGCGGAAGTGGCGGAAAAGGCCCTGGATTGGCCAAGCGGCGGCGTCACCGAGGCCGCAGATGGTGTGGCCTTCGACCTGGCTGGCGACGTCGAGCAGCAGGTCGATTTCCGACATCTCGGCTTCGCCGGTGACCATCCGCTCCATCACCCGCCACATCCAGCCGGTGCCTTCGCGGCACGGGGTGCACTGGCCGCAGCTCTCGTGCTTGTAGAAGTAGCTGGCCCGGGCGATGGCCTTCACCAGGTCGGCGTCCTTGTCGAACACGATCATGGTGCCGGTGCCGAGGCCGGAGCCCCGCGCCTGCAGGTCCTCGTAGGTCATTAGTGCGACCTCGGCCTCCTCGGCGGGGATCATCCGCACCGAGATGCCGCCGGGGATCACGGCCTTCAGGTTGCCCCAGCCGCCGCGCACGCCGCCCATGTGGTCTTCGATGAGCTGGCGGACCGAAATCCCGACCGCCTCCTCGACCACGCAGGGCGCATTGAGGTGGCCGGACCCGGCGAACAGCTTGGTGCCGGTGGACTTCTCGGTCCCGAACTGGGCGAACCAGTCGCCGCCCCGACGCAGGATGGTGCCAACGACGGCGATGGTCTCGACGTTGTTGACCGTGGTCGGGGCGCCGTAGATGCCAGCGCCGGCCGGGAACGGCGGCTTCAGGCGCGGCTGGCCCTTCTTGCCCTCGAAGCTCTCCATCAGGGCGGTCTCGTCGCCGCAGATGTAGGCCCCGCCGCCGTGCTGCAGGCCGACGTCGACATCGTAGCCGAGCTTGCTGTTCTTACCGAGCAGTCCCGCGTCATAGGCCTGCCGGATCGCGGCGGTCAGGCGCTCGCGCTCGTGCACATATTCGCCGCGGATATAGATGTAGGCCTGGTGCGAACGCATGGCCTTGCAGGCGATCACGCAGCCTTCGATCAGCAGATGCGGATCGTTGCGCAGGATGTCGCGGTCTTTGCAGGCGCCCGGCTCGGACTCGTCGGCGTTGACCAGCAGATAGTGCGGACGCTCGCTCTCGGCCTTCGGCATGAAGGTCCACTTCAGCCCGGTGGGGAAACCCGCTCCGCCCCGGCCGCGCAGGCCCGAAGCCTTGATCTGGTCGCAGATCCATTCCGGCGTCTGGGCGACCATGTCGGCCGTGCCGTTCCACGCCCCGCGCGCCTTCGCCCCCTCCAGGCCCCAGTCACGCTGGCCGTAGAGGTTGAGGAAGATCCGGTCCTTGTCGGCGAGGATACCCGGCATGGCCTCAGGCCCCTCTCTTGATGCGCATCACGAACCAGATCTGGACCGCAAATCCGGCCGCGATGGCGGCGATGAAAGCGTAGAGCATCCACGGGACATCGAAGCTGAAATGCCCGACGGCGAACGCCAGGCCGAGCAGCATCAGGGCGGCGTCGGCGACCATCATCCGCTTGAGCAGCTTCTTCTGGAGGGTCGGATCGGCCGTCATGCGCTGGCCTTCGACGGCAGGTTCGGCACCTTGAGCTTCTTGCCCAGCGAGCCGTCGAACAGCTTCGCATCCGTCAGGCTGGTGAGCCCGCTCACCGGCGACGAGCCCACGCGGCCCACGGCCGAGCCGGGCTTCGGAGTCTTGCCGGCCGCGAAGTCATCGAGCAGCGCTTCGAAGCTCTCCGGCGTCAGGTCTTCGTAGTAGCGGTCGTTGATGGCGGCCATGGGGGCGTTGGCGCAGGCGCCCAGGCACTCCACCTCCTGCCAATAGAACTTGCCGTCCGCCGAACGATGGTTCTGCGCGCCGATCCTGCGCTTGCAGACCGCCATCAGGTCCTCGGAGCCCCGGGTCTGGCAGGGCGTGGTGCCGCAGACCTGGACCAGGGCGTGGGTGCCCACCGGCTCCAGCATGAACATGGTGTAGAAAGTCACCACCTCCAGCACCCGGATCACCGGCACGCCGAGCAGCTCGGCCACGGCGCGGATCGCGGGCTCCGGCACCCAGCCTTCCTGCTTCTGGACCAGCCACAGGATCGGCACCATGGCCGACTGCTGCTTGCCCGGCGGGAAGTTGGCCATCCAGTCCTTGGCCGCCTTCAGCGTCGCCGGCTTGAAGGCGAAGCTTTCGGGTTGGTTCGGGGAAAGTCTGCGGACGCTCACTCAGGACCTCACTTGGCGAAGTCCACGCGGGCAACCTTGTCGCCGGCGAGGGTGTAGATGCAGATGACCTCGAAGGTGTGCCCGCCGGGGGCGCGGACCACGCGCTCGTGATCGACGACGGTGTTCCCGACGGCCATGCGGCTGACGAGCTCGGCCTTGTTCTGCGGGAACTGGGCGAAGACGCCTTCGTAGCGGGTGCGGTAGGCCTCGATGCCCTGGGTGGTGATCTTGCCGTTCAGGTCGGCCACGATCACGTCGTCGGCGAAGTAGCCGCAGTAGGCCTCGAGGTCCTGGGTGTTGTAGGCGTCGAACTGCGCCTGGATGAGACCGACGGAACTCAACGGTCGATCTCCCCGAACACGATGTCCAGCGAGCCCAGGATGGCGGAGACGTCGGCCAGCATGTGGCCGCGGTTCATCCAGTCCATGGCCTGCAGGTGCGGATAGCCCGGGGCGCGGATCTTGGCGCGGTACGGCTTGTTGGTGCCGTCGCTGACCAGATAGATGCCGAACTCGCCCTTGGGGGCCTCAACGCAGGCGTAGACCTCGCCCGGCGGCGTCCGGTAGCCCTCGGTGAACAGCTTGAAGTGGTGGATCAGCGATTCCATCGAGCGCTTCATCTCGCCTCGGCGCGGGGCGGCGATCTTGTTGTCCTCGATCAGCACCGGGCCGGGCGTCTTCATCAGGCGCTCGCAGCACTGGATCATGATCTTGGTGGACTCCCGCATCTCCTGCATCCGGCAGAGGTAGCGGTCGTAGCAGTCGCCGTTCACGCCTAGCGGGATGTCGAATTCCATCTCGTTGTAGAGCGAATAGGGCTGGCTGCGGCGCAGGTCCCAGGCGATCCCGGAGCCGCGCACCATGACGCCGGAGAAGCCCCACTGGATGGCCTCGTCCTTGGTCACCACGCCGATGTCGACGTTGCGCTGCTTGAAGATGCGGTTGTCGGTGATCAGGCCTTCGATGTCGTCGAGCTTGGACGGGAAGGCTTTGCACCAGTCGGCGATGTCCCGGACCAGAGCCTCGGGCAGGTCCTGCCGCACGCCGCCGACGCGGTAATAGTTGGCGTGCATACGGGCGCCGGAGGCGCGCTCGTAGAACACCATCAGCTTCTCGCGCTCCTCGAAGCCCCAGAGCGGCGGGGTGAGCGCGCCCACGTCCATGGCCTGGGTGGTCACGTTGAGGAGGTGGTTCAGGATGCGGCCGATCTCGTCGTAGAGGACGCGGATCAGTTGGGCGCGAAGCGGGGCCTCGACGCCCAGGAGCTTCTCGATGGCGAGCACATAGGCGTGCTCCTGGTTCATGGGCGCCACGTAGTCGAGGCGGTCCATGTAGGGGATGGTCTGCTGATAAGGCCGGGCCTCCATCAGCTTCTCAGTGCCCCGGTGCAACAAGCCGATATGCGGATCGACCCGCTCGACGACCTCGCCGTCCAGTTCGAGGACCAGGCGCAGGACTCCGTGCGCCGCGGGGTGCTGCGGGCCGAAGTTGATGTTGAACTTGTGGACCGGCGTCTCCGCCGGATGTTCGGACTCGGGGGCCAGGCTCACGACTTCGGCCCCTTCTCGTCACCGGGCAGCAGGGCGGCGAAGCCGCGCTCGGCGCCTTCCCAAGGGGACAGGAAGTCCCAGTTTCGCCACTCCACCGACTTCACCGGCTCATAGACGACCCGCTTGAGCTCGTCGTCGTAGCGGACCTCCACGTATCCGGTCATCGGGAAGTCCTTGCGGAGCGGATGGCCGTGGAAGCCGTAGTCGGTGAGGATCCGGCGCAGGTCCGGGTGCCCGTCG
The DNA here is from genome assembly GCA_947476555.1 of Caulobacteraceae bacterium. Classification (GTDB taxonomy): domain Bacteria; phylum Pseudomonadota; class Alphaproteobacteria; order Caulobacterales; family Caulobacteraceae; genus Phenylobacterium. The sequence goes on along the minus strand of CANJRI010000035.1, from coordinate 633 downwards.
AAGAACACCCCGTACATGTCGAACGCCTCGCGCTCGAACCAGTCCGCGCAGGGGAAGACCTTCGTCGCCGACGGCACCGGCGTGTCCTCGTCGGTCTGCACCTTCAGGCGGACCCGGCGGTTCTTGGTCATCGACAGCAGGTGGTAGACCACGTCGAAACGCTTCGGGCGCTCGGGGTAGTCGGCGCCGCAGAGGTCGACGAGCTGGTGGAAGCCCTCCTGGTCGCGGAGATAGGTCAGGGCCTCAAGCACCCTGTCGGCGGGTCCCGTCAGGGTCAGCTCGCCGAAGCGCACCTCGGCGCCGGTGATGATCCCCGTGGCGGCCTTGACGATGGCCTTGCCGAGCTTTTCCAGCTCGGCGGGTTTGGTGGGCCAGCTCATCGCATGATGGTCCCGGTGCGGCGGATCTTCTTCTGCAGCTGCAGCACGCCGTACACGAGCGCCTCGGCGGTGGGCGGGCAGCCGGGCACGTAGATGTCCACCGGCACGATGCGGTCGCAGCCGCGCACCGTCGAATAGCTGAAGTAGTAGTAGCCGCCGCCGTTGGCGCAGCTGCCCATGCTGATGACGTAGCGGGGCTCCGGCATCTGGTCGTAGACCTTGCGCAGGGCCGGAGCCATCTTGTTGGTCAGGG
>CANJRI010000034.1 GCA_947476555.1 Caulobacteraceae bacterium | reverse complement strand
CGATCGGCTGCAGGGCGCGGCTGGCCAGGATCATGTTGGCGAACAGCATCGCCATGTGGACCTTGCCCGCGATGATCAGGTAGGCGCCGATCGCCACCACCAGGACCTGCATGCCCATGCGGACGGCCTTGATGATGTCGGTGTAGGCGTTGGATATCTCCGAGGCGGTCGCGCCGCGCTCGATGGTGACCGCGCGGTGCCGCGCCCAGGCCGCGCCCAGTGTCGGCAGCATGCCCATGGCCCGCACGACCTCGCCGTTGCGCAGGGCCGCGTCGGTGAATCCGTAGCTTTTCAGGGCGGCGTCGCTGGCGTCCCTCATCGCGCCCTGCGTCGCCCGCATCTGGGCCACCGCGAGGCCCAGAAGTATCGCCGCGCCGGTCAGGGTCACGAAGCCGACCAGGGGGTCGATCAGGAACAGCACGCCCAGGAAAACCGGAATCCAGGGCATGTCGAAGAGCGCCGCCGCGCCGATTCCGGTCAGGGTGGTGCGGAATTGGTCCAGGTCGCGCAGCGCCTGGGCGCGAGCGCCCGGTTCGCCGCGCACCGCCGCGTCGAACAGGCTGGCGAACACCCGCCCCGAGACCCTCTGGTCGAGGGCCACGCCGTAGTTGATCAGGATGCGGGCCCGGAAGTCGTCGATGACGCTCGAGATGGCGAATACGAACAGGGTGATCCCGGTCAGCAGCCAGAGGGACGCCTGGCTCTGGGTCATCATCACCCGGCCATAAATCTGGAAGGTATAGAGCGGCAGCGCCAGGTAGAGGATGTTCGAGACCAGGCTGAACCCGAAGGCCACCTGCGCCGGACGACGCCCCTCGCGCAAGGCGCGGCCGAGCACGTTGTCCGGCGGATCCAGGAGCAACTTAAGGAAGGTGATCAGATTCATCGTTCGTCGGCCGTCCCGTCAGACCTTCGGTCAGATAAAGCAATCTGACCCAGAAATGGTGAACGCCACGAACCGCCCGCGCGCGCCACTACGCCCGGAACGCCGGGAAGCGGCCGGTAGATGCGTAGCGTGACCACTATTGTCAATGGACCGCCGGAGCCGTGCTAGAGACGGCCCCAAGCATGGGTCGGGAGCAGGGGATGCCAAGGGTCGCGATCATCGGCAGCTGTATCACCCGCGACTTGTGGCCGATTCGGGGCGAGGCGCTGGAAGGCGTCCTTTATGTCTCACGCACCAGTCTGCCGAGCCTGTTCAGCGCGCCGGTATCGGGCTTCCGGCCGGCCGCCGAGCCGCCCGGTGGCCTGAGGCGCCACCAGCACAACGCCCTGGTGGCCGACCTCGCCAAGACCAGCCTTGCCCGCCTGGTCGCCTTCGCGCCCACCCACCTGATCTTCGACTTCATCGACGAGCGCTTTGATCTGCTGTCGGTCGGGCCCAGCGTGGCGACCCACAGCTGGGAGCTGGCGGTCAGCGGCTATCTCGCGACGCCCGCGCTTGAGGGCGCCCGTCCAATCCCGCGTCTGTCGGCCGCCTGCGAACAGCTTTGGAGTCAGGCCGCCGGGGAGCTCGCGGCCTTCATCCGGGCCACGCCGCTGGCGAACGCCCGGCTGATCCTGCATTCGGCCCGGTGGGCGACGGCGTTCCGAACCGCGGGCGAGGGGCGCGCGCCGGTCCGCGACGTCGAGATCCTTGACGGTCAGACCGCCGATATCGACCAACAGAACGCCCTTCTCGCGCGCTACGAGGCGCGCTTCGCCGAGGTCATGCCCCCGTTCGATCGCCTCGACGCGAGCGGACTTCGGCTGGCCGACGCGGGGCACCAGTGGGGCCCCAGCCCCTTCCACTACATCCCCGAATACTACGCCGAGATCTGGCGCCAGCTGGCCGGGCTAGGGGTTCGGAGACCTGTGCCGGAACTCGCCTAGCGCCCGCCCAGCCGCGCCCAGTGTTCCAGCGGGGTCATGCCCTGGGCGACCAACTCGGGACGCGAGGCCAGGTAGGCGGCCGTGGGGAATCCCGGTCTCGCCTCAGCCACCGCCCAGGCGCCGCCGCGCAGATAGTCGACGAGCGGATTGAGGCCCGGCGCCAGGGCCGCGCCCCGCGCCTCGACATAATGCGGCAAGTCAAACCAGGGGCTGGGACTGCGGCCTTCCTGGGCGCCCGACAGGAGGAAGTGGGTCAGGGGCTCCTGCCCCTCGCGGGCGACGTCGAGGTTCTGCTCAAGATACCAGACGCCGTCGAACAGCGGGTGGGGCGAGAGGCCGGCGCGCCAGCCGATGGTCAGATAGTGCAACAACGCCCCTGCCTCGGTCTCGCCGGTTTGGTCGGCGTACCAGACCGGGTCGAACAGCGGGTGTGGCGACAGCCCCCGGCGCCCGCCCTCGCGCAAGTAGTTTGAGAGCGCATCCTCGCCAGGCGCCAGGACCGGCCCCTGGGCCAGATAGTGCGCGACGTCGAAGGCTGGGTGCGGCGACCGCCCCTGGCGCGCGCCCCGTCGGTCATAATGTTCCAAGGCGGAAAGCCCGGTGGCGGCGATATCGGCGTAGTTGGCGGCCCGATAGCTCGCCTCGTGCAGTAGCGGATGGATCGACCGTCCTTCGAGCGACCCCATCAGCAGATAATGGACCAGGGGGGCGGTTCGCCCCCGCGCCACGTCGGGATTCTGCTCGAGGTACCAGCGCTGGTCCACGAACGCGGGGGGCGACACATCTGGCCGTGCGCCCCGACGAACGTAGGCGGCCATATGGCGAAGATCGTGCAGACCCCGGCCGGTCCCGCGCCAGGTGCGGCTGCGCGCGATGATCAGGGCCTGGCCGAACGAGCCGAGGCGCGCCAGGAACCGGTCCAGCGCGCGGCTTGGCCGCCCATGGCGACGCAGGGCGATCCCCTCCGCCACATAGTTGCGCAACACCGCGGTCCGGAGGCGGTCGGCCTCGGCCTCGCGCGCGCTCAGAGCGGCGTGCAGGGCCAGGGTGAGTTCGGTCCGCGTCACCGCCTCGCGCAGTTGGGCCTGATGCGCCTCGCGGCTCATGGCGTCGCGGCTCGCCGTCATCTCACCATAAGCCTGGTCGAGCTGGCGGTGCCGGAAAGCAACCTGGCGGGCGCGCTCGACAAGCTCCGAGGTGATCGTCAGCCGCTCGCTGGCCAGGGCCGGTGGTTCGGCGTTTGGCGCCTTACGGCGCCGGCGGGGCGGGGCCGGGCTCATGCCGCCTCGTGCGCCAGCCAGTCCTGAAAAGTCCCCCGCCCGGAGGCGAAGGGATCAGGATAGGCGGCCTGCAGGTCGCCGCGCTGGCGATAGAGCACGCGCTGGGCTTTTTCGATGGGTTCGCCGTCGGCGAACCGGCCATAGGCCCACCAGCGGTCGGGTATCGCCGGGTCGGTGGCGGCGGCCACCTGGCGCTTGTACCAGGCCCAGATCTCATAGACCGGGAAGTTGTCGCCGGCGTAGCGCTTGGTCATCACGTCGCCCAGCGGCCCCAGCTTGGTGAAGTGCCAGAATCGAAGGGGATAGCCATTGACCGTGATGGCTCCGTCCTTCCCCACCGCAAGCGTCCGGCGCGAGAGGTTCCAACTGGCGACGTTGTAGCCGGGATCGCGGATCACCTTCACCTTGTCGAACAAGGCCGGGACGTGGTCGCACCACCGCTGGTCGACGAAAAGGCCGGTGGGGATGTCGTCGTAGCAGTAGCTGAGCAGCCGGTCGTTCCACCACTTGGCGAATCGCGCGCCCTCGCCCGTCGTGCGGATGGCCACGAAACCCAGGTTGTAGATCCCCGTGCGTAGCGTCGAGATGTCGTTGTCGAGGATCGCCATGTGATCGTCGTTGGGATCGATCAGGTGCGGCGTCAGCAGGATGTCGTGGTCCCCCAGCCAGTCCAGCAGCGGGTCCAGCGGGGCGAACAGGGTGGTGTCCGGGTCCAGGTAGATCACCACGTCGGCGCCACCGGCGCAGGCCTGATGGATGAAGGGACCCTTCACCGCCGTCGAGACCTCGATGATGTCGTGCTTGAAGAGCCAGCTCTTGAAGTTCGGGATGCCCAGGTCGCTCGCCCATACCACCCGGTCGAAGGGCTCGGAGGCCGGGTCGAAATCGAACCCCGGCGGGGGCTCGTCGGTCATCAACGCCACCAGCTCCCAGTCCGGATGGTGGCGGCGCAGACTCTCGAACAGCACGCGGGCGCGGTTCAGGTACGAAAAGGTGAAGCTGGAGTAGGCCAGGACTTTCATGGGATCGCGGGAATCAGATCAAGGGTCATGCCACTCAGGGTCATATCGTAGAGCATGGAGGCGCGGCGGGCTCTAGCCAGCTTTGCGACCTCACCGCTAGCGAAAGCGGCTTCCAGGGCGTCTGGCGTCTCCAGAACCCACCCGGCGTCCTGCGCCTCCACCATCGCCGCCACATTGCCGCTGTCCGGGCCGGTGATCACCGCGCAGCCGGCGGCGATGGCCTCGTAGACCGTGAAGGAGAAGGTCTCCCGCCACAGCGGCCAGAAGATGAGCACGTCGATCTCCGCCGCTTCCAGGGCCGCCTGCATAGCGGCGGGCTGCTCGGCGGTGACGCGCACCTCCCGGAAGCTCACGGGAAGGCCCGGCTCGGCCCGCGCGCCGAGGTGGTGGAAGGCATAGCGTGGGTCGCCGGCGTACCGGAGCGCCAGCTGCTGGAAGAGCGGCCATCCCTTGTGGGCGACCGGCCAGCCCACGTAGGCCACCCGCAGCGGCCGGTCCGCGCTTGGCCTAGGCGCGGGCCCGCGCGGCGCGAGGGTCGCGTGGGGATGGACCACAGCGCGGGATATCGGAGGCGCTCCGCTCGCGCGCCAGAAATCCAGGGTGCGCGCCGCCGGGCTCACCACCGTCAGGTCGAGGCCCGCGAACAGTGTGGCGTGGGCCGCCGCCTGGGGACCGCGCCAGGGCCCGTAGATGCAGATGCCGCAGGCCGCGCTGTTCGGCGGTGGGGCCGCGCAGTCCTCGACGTTGTTGCGCAGCAGGTTGTAGCCCGCGCAGAGGCTGGCGTAGTCGTGAAGCCAGAAGAAGCCGGCGCCCAGCCCCGCAGCGCGGACGATGGCGATGGTCTCATCGGCGGTGTGGCCCAGCAGCGAATGGACGGCGAACGAGCGGACACCCCCAGAGGCCGGGACCCGGGCCAGCGCCTCTGCGATCACCGCGGGCGGAAAGGTCCCAAGCGGGCGCCCGTTGAGCAGGACCAGGAGCCGGCCTTCCTCGCCCGCCAGCCGGAGCATGGGCCAAGCCACGGGGGGGCAAAGATGCAGGTGGTCGTGGCCCCGTTCGACGAGGCCCGCCGCCTCCCGTTGGATGCAGAGCTGCACCCCACCGACATTGGTGCGGTAGTCGTCGTGGCTGAAGGTGATGTGCAGGTCCCTCAGGCCGGTGCGTGAACTCGCCAGCCCCGCCGATAGCTGCGCCGGCGTGCCGATCTTCACCCCGAGGGTGGCCCGCGCGGCCGCGTCCAACTGGTCCTGGGGCCGGATCTGACGCGCCAGGATGCGGTAGCGGAAACCCATGTCGTGGGCGGGCGTGCGGCCCTCGGCGCGCCCGCTGCGCAGGTAGTGGGCGAAGGGATTCACCCCGGCCGCGACGACGTCCGGATTGTCGTTGAGGTACTCCACCACGGAGAACCGCCCGTTGGGGTCGCGGCCCTCGCGCCATCCGTGCGCCAGGAAATGGTCGAGCGGATCGGCGCCGGTGACGGCCACGTCGGGATTGACCGCCAGGTAATAGTTCCGGTCGAACTCGGCGGCGACGACGCGGCGCTCGGCGTTCAGGCGCCGCCGCGCCCAGGCGGTCCCGCGCCGGGCCAGGGTCAGGATGGCGCCGCTCATCGCCGCTGCCGCACCAGGTCCGCGGTCATCCCGCTATAGGAAAGCTCGTACCGCCGTGGGGCGCGGCGGCCGCGGGCCAGGTCTTCCAGGCGGCCGCTGGCCACCGCGTCCGACAGGGCCGCCTGGTCGGGCAGCACCAGGCCGAAGCCATTTTCGGAGACGAAGGCCGCCACGTTGCCACTTTCGGGAGAGGTGATCACCGCGCAGCCCGCCGCCACCGCCTCATAGGCGGTGAAGGAGAAGGTTTCGCGGCACATCGGCCAGATCAACACGGCGTCCACCTCCAGGGCCGCGAGGGTTTCCAGCATGGCCCGGGGTCTAGCAGGCGTGACCACCACCTCGTGGAACTCCAGGGCCAAGGCCGGGTCCGGACGGGCCCCCAGGTGCAGGAATCGATAGCGCGGGTCGGAGCCATGACGAATCGTCAGGTCGCGGAAGACCGGCCAGCCCTTATGCGCCGCCGGCATACCGAGATAGGCGATCCGCAAGGGTCCGGATTCTGCCGGGACGGGGGCCGGCCCAGCATCGGTCAGCCGCGCGTGCGGCAGGACCACGGTCTTGCGCGCGGGACCCTCGGCGCGCGCCTTCCAGAGCGCCAGGGTGGGCTCCGAGGGGCTCACCACCGTCAGGTCCAGTCGCTCGAACAGCCGCCTGTGCTCGTCCAGATGCCGAGCTCTGTACTCGCCGTAGGAACAGATCCCGCAGGCGGCGCTGCCGGGGGGCGGGGCGGCGCAGTCCTCCACGTCGTTGCGCAGCAGGTGGAAGCCGGCGCAAAGGCTGGCGAAATCGTGCAGCCAGAAGAAGCCCGCCTTCATTCCGGCGGCCTCCAGGATGTCGGCCGTCTCGTCGGCGTTGTGACCCAGAAGGCTGTGGACCGCGTAGCTGCGGGCGCCGTTCCGGCGCGGGTCGGTGGCCCGCAGCACCTGGGCGACGGTTTCAGCGGTGAAGATCCCCACCTCTCGGCCGTTCAACAGCACGCCGAGGGGCCCCGGCTCGCCGGCTGTGCGGACCACCAGCCAGGGCGCCGACGGGTACAGGTGAAGGTGGTCGCGGCCAAGCGCGGCGAACTCGGCGTCCTCTCGCTGGAGGCAGAGTTGCATGCCTCCGAAGTTGCGTGGGTAGTCGTCGTGGCTGAAGGTTATGTGCAGGTCTTTCAGCCCGGTGCGCGAGAGGGACACGGCCTCGGCCAGGACCTCGGCAGGCTGGGCGGCCACCGCCCCCGCGGCCCTGGCGGCGGCCGCGGTCCGCTCCGCCACGGGCCGAAGCTTGGCCAGGATGTCGTATCTGAAGCCGAGGGCGTTGCGCGCCGTCCGGCCCTCCGCCCGCCCGGCCGCCAGATAGTGCAGGAACGGGTTCACCTTGGCCTGGGCGATGTCCGGGTAGATCTCCTGGTAGTCGCGGATAGAGAACCAAAGGGCAGGGTCCCTGCCCTCCCGCCAGCCGGCCGCCAGGAAATGCGCGAGCGGATCGACACCGGCGGCCACGATGTCCGGATTGACCCGAAGGTAGAAGTCGGCGTCGAACTCCGGGCCCGCCAGGGCCGCCTCGTCCGGATCCGGCTCGGGCGGCGGGGCGGGCGGGACGGGCGCGGGGCGGGGTCCGGGTTCGAGAAAGGCGCTCACGACCGGAGCAGCGGCCAGCAGGTCCTCCAGGCGCCACGCCGGCGGCGCCTCGCCCCGAGCGCGGACCAGCCTATAGGCCTCGGCCTTTTCCGAGGGGACAGCCGCGCGGCCTTCCAGCCGGCCCTGGGTCAGGAAATGCTCCAGGGGTTCGCGCCCCGCCTGGCGCACGTCGGGATTGTCGGCCAGATAGGCCGCCGCCGAGAACCAGGGCGCCGGATCGCGGCCTTGCCGCCAGCCCCAGGTCGCATAGTCGCGAACCGCCTCGTAGCCGCCCGCGCCCAGCTCAGGATAGACCGCCTGGTAGAAGGCCGCGTCGACCGCCGCGGAGAGCACCCAGGGGACATCATCGACTGGGGCCTCGGCGGCCATGCGGCGTATCTTCCCTTACCCGGCGGAGGGGCTTCCCATGCAACAGAAGCCCTGAGCGATCAACCGCATGCCTTGCGGCGCCCGCCTGCGCCCCGTAATCCAGGGCAGGATGAGCCCACGCAAGCGATCCGCGGCGCGCGACGGCGCGGCCCACACCGCCTATCTGGTGCTCGGCGTCCATCGCTCGGGCACCTCGGCGCTGACTCAGCTCCTGGCGCTCGCCGGGGCCGACCTTCCCGCCAACCTGATGCCCGGCGACCGGCACAATGAGAAGGGCTATTTCGAGCCCTGGAAGATCGCCCTGCTCAACGATGAGCGCCTCTGGGCCGCCGGCTCGTCCTGGGACGACGCCTTCGCCTTCCCCTACCGGCCGTTGCCGCCCGCCGAGGAACGGGCGTGGATTCAGCGCGCCGCCGCCCTGTTCGTCGACGAGTACGGCCGGGCGGCCTGGCCTTTGCTGAAGGACCCCCGGGTCTCGGTGCTGCTTCCGGCCTGGAAATCGGTGCTCGCGGAGCTGGGGATCGGCGCCCGGGCGGTGATCCAGACCCGCCACCCGCTGGCGGTCGCCGGCTCGCTGAAGCGACGCGACGGCTATCCGACGGAGCGGTCCTTGCTCCTGTGGTGCGCCTATATGCTGGCCTCGGAGGCCTATACCCGCGACATGCCGCGCGCCTTCGTCGAATACGAATCGCTGCTCGCCGACTGGCGTGGCCAGGTCGCCAGGATCGAGGCGGCCCATGGCGCGCCGCTGCCGGCGCTGACCGAGGCGGCGGCCCGCGAGATCGACGGCTTCCTGACCCCCGACCTGCGCCACAACAGCGGCGGCGGACTGGAGGGGCTGGGTTGGACCGGCGACCTGACCGCCCGGGTGATGGGCTGGTTCGACCAGGCGGCCGCCGGCCCCGAGCCCGATCGCGGCGTGCTCGAAGAAGCCGCCGCCGAGCTGGCCAGGCGTCGTGAGGAGGTTGGCCTCCTGGTCTCGCCTATGGGCCGGGACCTGGACATCGCCCGCACGGAGCTTCGGGAAGCGCGCCGGGTCATGGATGCCGAGCGCGCCGCCGCTCAGTCGGCCTACAGGCGCGACCGCGAGGGCCTTGAGCGGGGATGGCAGGCGGATGTGCGCCGGCTGGAAGCGCTCGTCGAGGCGCGCGAAGGAGAGGCGTCCCTGCTCGCCGCCCACGCCCGCGAAGCGCTCGAGGAGCTGGAGTCCCTGCTGGCCGATCCCGACGCCTAGCGGCGCGAACGCCGAAGGCGCGGGTCGATCGCCAGGTAGAGGGAGCCGCTGATCGCGGCGAGATCCAGGAAGTAGAGATAGCGATAGTCGCAGGCCAGCGAGATCACCGCGAAAGTGGCGGCGAAGGCCAGCGCCGCGGCCAGCATTCCTGCCACGGCCAGGTCCGGCGGCTCGCGCCTGATCAGCAGCAGCAGTCCCACCACCAGCGCCAGCGCCGCGAACGCCACATGCGACATGGCCGGCGTGTCGAAGAACCAGGTGGCGTAGTTGTAGAGCTTGCCGTCGGTCGCCGAGTGGCGAGGGTGCAGGCCCGCCTGCGACAGCTGAAGCGCCGGACCCTCCACACCCACGAACACGGGCAGGCACTGGTCGATGTCCGGCGCGGCGAAGACCCACTGGAAGATCGCGAGCCTCCGCGCGACGTAGCCCGCTGGATCGGACAGGATCAGGGAGCGCCACTCCGCGTTCATCGCCGCATCGTTCACCGACCAGGCCGCCTGGCCGAACGCCACCGAAGCGTTGAGGGTGTCCGAACGGACCGGGCTGTAGATCTTCGGAGCGATCTGTCGCAGTTCCGCGGCGGCCTTGGGGCGAGTGCGCTCGATCACCAGGGGCCGGGTGGGATCGGCCGCCAGGGCCGCCGCCAGGTCGTAGTGCTGCACCGACCGCAGGCCGGGGTTCTTCTTGATGCTCGCCGGGTTCTTCGGCGGCGGCGGTGGGGCCAGAGGGGGCGTGACGGCGTTCAGGCCTGCCATGAGCACCAGGGGCGCGATCACTCCGGCCAGACCCCAGATGGCCGGCCGCCGGCTTCCCGATCGGGCCGCTATCCAGGCCAGTGCGAAGCCGGCGAAAGGTATGACGATAAGGCCGTTCTGGCGCACCAGGGCCGCGCCGGCGAGCAGCAGGCCGCTCAGGAAAAGGAATCCAAACCGCGCCGGAGCCGCAGCCCACCAACGCCCCGCCACCGCCAGGGCCACGAAGGCCGCCACGGCGAAGTTGGCGAACAGCACGTCCTTCCAGACGATGCCCTGCCAGATCGCCACCTGTGGCGTGGCCATCACCAGGGCCAGCAACAGCGGTCCGGTCCAGGCGATCCTCGGCCGCAGCGCCGGCAACGCCGCCCAAGCGCCCAGCAGTACTAGAGACACAGCCGCGATGTAGAGGCCCGTCCCTGGCTGAAGGCGGTCAAAAAACCCCAGAATCGCCGCGTGCAGGGGCGGACTCCAGGACATCCGCGTCCCGGTCCTGCCCTCGGCGAGCGACATCACCGAATCCACCGAAAGGTGGCCGGGAAAATTGAGGGCGAGGATCATGACGAAGGTCGCCACGAGCAACAGCAGCCAGGTCCGCAGGGCGGGGTGACGCATCAGGCGGCCGGGGCGCGGCCGATCACGGCCAGGCCTGCCAATATCAAACCTATGCCAGCCCAATAGGGTCCGGAAACGGGCTCGCGGAAGATCAGCCAGCCCCCCAGGGGCACCAGGACGAAGCTGATCGCCATCAGCGGATAGAGGCGCGAGAGCGGCGCGTGCCGCAGCGCCGCCACCCAAAGCAGGGTGGCCGCCGCGTAGAGGATCAGGGCTACGGCGAGGATCGCCAGCGCCCGGGGTTCGGTCCACGGACGCCGGATGTCCAGCGACCCCGAGGCCAGTTTGAACAGCAGCTGGCCGATCGAAATGACCACCACGCAGGTGAGCGGCGCCACCAGCGCCCAAAAGGCCCCGGCCGTCTTCACTTCCCGGCCCAGGCCGTCAGCGAGAACAGCGGCGCCCCCGCCGGCTGCAGGCTGCGTGCCAATCGCGTAAAGCCCGGTTTCACCTGCCGTTCGATGTCGCCGATCGTCTGCACATGATAGTGCCCGTCGAAGCCGGCCAGCCGCCGCCCCAGCCGGTAGAGAAGGTTTTCGGTCGGGCCTGAGAGGATGAACACGCCGTCCGGTCGCAACGCCCGTCGAAAGGCCGTCAGGATCGGCGCGATGTCCTCATTGTGCTCCAGGCTGTCCAGGGCGAAGATCGCTGCGAACCGGCTTTCGCCCAGCTCCATGGGATCGACCTGGATGGCGTCCGAGATGTTGCGCTTCAGCGCCGCCGTCAGCGTTTCGTTCTGCTCGACGAAGTGATAGGGGCCGCGCGGCCGGAGCACCTGCCGCAATTCACCGGTCGCCGAGCCGAAATCGAGCAGCGGGCCCTCCGGCGCGAACCGGTCATAGAGGCGGGAGGCGGTGTTCAGGCGGCTCCAGGCCGTCCACGCGGCCAGCGGATTGCGATGCACATAGGAGGGCACGCAGCTCTCCTCGAGCACTTCGAACTCCCGGCGTACATCGAACTGGCTTTGCAGCGCGGCCCGACGGGATTTGACGGTGTTCGAGAAAAGCATCGGGAATCCTAGAAGAGGGCCGGATAGAGCCGCCTGGCCCGGCGTGGGTCAAGCCGTGGGACGCCCTGCGATCTCTTCCACCGCCTTCAGGTAGGGGTGGATCGGCCGGCTGGGGACGTTCAGCACATCGAAGTTCATGGCCTGCAGCAGCAGTTGCACGCCCAGGATGATCGGCAGGGCGGCCATCATCACCACCCCGGCCGAGGCGGCCTGCGAGGGATCCCGGGTCGCCAGGTAGTTCAGGGCGTAGCCCAGGCCGAACAGCACCGAGAACACCCCGAACACCATCTCCAGGCTGGCGGCGTTGAAATCGCGCACGAAGTACTGGCCCAGCACCCGCTGGACGAAGTTGCGCAGGTGCTTGAGGGCGAACGGACCGACGATCCGGCCGACCTGGATATTGCTCACCTCGTCCGCGTAGCGGGCCGGCATCGGCACATCGCGCACCACGGCCCGCAGGGTGCCCAGGTGGTAGAGGAGGTCCGTCTCGAAGAAGAACCGCCGGGAAATGCGTTTTTCCGTCACCAGCCGCGCCACGCTGGCGTCGATGGCGGTGTAGCCGTTCGTCGGATCGAAGATTGTCCAGTAGCCCGTCGAAAGCTTGGCCAGGAAGCTCAGCGCAGCGTTGCCGACCACCCGCACCAGGGGCATGGCCTTCAGGTGGCTGGACGAGGTGAAGCGGTTGCCCTTGGCGTAGTCCGCCTCACCCAGCAGGAGCGGGGCGATCAGCTGGGCGGCGTAGTTGAGGTCCATCTGATCGTCGCCGTCGACCTTCACCAGGATTTCACCGCCCCGCCCGATAGCCTCCGCGTAGCCAGCCAGCGTCGCGCCTCCGACTCCCTGATTCTCCGCCAGCCGCACGACCACAACCCTCGGATCGGTGTTGCTGGCCTCTATGAAATCGCCGGAGTTGTCGGGGCAGGCGTCGTCGACACAGACGATGCCCTCGATCCAGTCGGGGGTCTTCTCGATCACCCGCAGGATGTGGGACGTGACCTTGTAGCAGGGCACGACCAGCCAGACCCGCGCCTGCCGCAGATTCAGGCGCGCTCGCTGCGCGGCGGGGGAGGTGTTGTTCGACGCCATGGCCAAGCCCGGGCTACCACGGAAGCCGAAGGCGTTGCAAAGCGCGGACCTCCGCCATTCTTGCGCCGCCGGGAGGCGCCTGTTACCTCCCCGCCTTCTGTCGGGAGAGGCCATGGACTCCGCCACCCATATGCTGCGGACCGGACGGCGCGGCGCGCGCTTCCAGCTGCAGATGGCGTTTCGCGATCTTCGGACCTCCTACCAGCGCCTGGGCCTGGCCTGGTCGCTGGCTTGGCACGACGTCGTGGCGCGCTACCGGGGCTCGATCCTCGGCCCGTTCTGGATCACCCTCTCCATGGGCCTGATGGTCCTGGGCTTAGGCTTCCTCTACGCCACGCTCTTCGATCTGCCGCTGGCCGAGCATCTTCCCTTCGTCGCCCTGGGGATCGTCTTCTTCGGCCTGATGAACGGGGTGATCAACGAGGGATGCGAGACCTTCGTCCTGGCCTCAGGCATGCTTTCCCAGACCAGCCTTCCGATGCTGACGTTCGTCTGGCGGACCATCTTCCGGAACCTGATCAACCTGGCGCACCACCTGGTCATCGTGGTGGGCGTGCTGGTGGCCTTCGGCGGCTGGCGCGAGGCCGATCCCCTCCTGGCCCTGGTCGGCCTGGTGTTGATGGTGGCCAACGCCGGCTGGGTCAGCCTGCTGGTCGCGATCGCCTCGGCGCGGTTCCGCGACATCCCCCAGATCGTCATCTCGGTGATGCAGTTCGCGATCTTCATCACCCCGGTGTTCTGGCCCGTCGGTCGGATCGCGGCGACCCACGCGCTGCTGGTGTTCAATCCGTTCTATCACCTGCTGGACGCTGTCCGGGCCCCGCTGCTCGGCGACAAGGCGGACCCGGGAACCTACCTCACCCTCGTCACCATGGCCCTGGTCGGCTGGACCATCGCCTTCCTCATCTTTGCCCGCACCCGTCGGCGGATCGTGCATTACCTATGACCTCCGCCTCCATCACCTGCACCGACCTGACCGTCCGCTTTCCGGTCTATGGCGTCGACGCCAAGAGCCTGAAGAAGTCCCTTGCCCGGGTGGTCTCCGTGGGCGGCAAGCTCGGCAGCCACGCCGGGGTCGCCGATGTCACCGCCCTGCAGGACGTCAATCTGCAGCTTAAAGCCGGCGACCGTCTGGGGCTGATCGGCCACAACGGCTCGGGCAAGACCACCCTGCTCCGCACCCTGTCCGGCGCCTACGAGCCCGATGAAGGCACGGTCGAGGTCCAGGGCCGGATCGCCTCCCTGCTCGACCTCTCGCTCGGCATCGACCCGCAGGCCACCGGCTACGACAACATCCGCCTGCGCGGCCGGATCGCCGGCCTGTCCTCGCGGGAGATCGAGGCCCGCATGGACGAGATCGCGGAGTTCACCGGGCTGGGGCCGTTCCTGGCCATGCCCGTGAAGACCTACTCGGCCGGCATGCAGGGCCGGCTGGGCTTCGCCGCCGCCACCGCTGTCGACGCCGACGTGCTCCTGATGGACGAGTGGATCGCGGTCGGGGACGCCGATTTCCAGAAGCTGGCCCACAAACGCCTGCTGAAGCTCGTGGAGCGGGCGGGCATCCTGGTGCTGGCGAGCCATGAGGTCGGCCTGCTCAAGCTCTACTGCAACAAGGTCATGCGGCTGGAATCCGGGGTGGCCTCGCCGGTCGTCGACATCCGCAAGCTGGACGAGCTTCTGGCCGCCTGAGGAGCGCCGCATGCTGCGCAAGGCCCTGGCGCTGGTCCGCAAGCTGCCGCTCATCCACGCCCCGGTGCACGCGATCGCCGAGCGCCTCGCCCGCACGTCCTGGGGCGCGCGGCTGATTCGGTCAGTGACCGAGGCCGACCTCCCCGGCGCGGTGGGCTACGACCGCTGGATCGCCGCCCATCCCGTCGACCGCCAGGCCGCCCTGGCCCACATCGGGCGAATGACCGCCCCGCCGCTGATCTCGGTGGTCATGGCCGCCTACGACACCCCGCCGGACCTGCTCAAGGCGGCGATCGCCTCCGTCCAGGCCCAGCTCTATCCGCACTGGGAACTCTGCATCGCCGACGACGCCTCGCCGGGCGAGGCGGTGTGGAGGGTCCTGACGGAAGCCGCCACCGATCCCCGCATCAGGATCGTCCGACGGGGCGAGAACGGCCACGTCTGCGCCGCCGGCAATTCGGCCCTGGCCCTGGCCAGCGGCGGCTTCGTCGCCTTCATGGATCACGACGACCTCCTGGCCGAGAACGCCCTCTACGAGGTCGCCGCCGCCCTGGAGCGCTGGCCCGACACCGACCTCATCTACTCCGACGAAGACAAGGTCGACGCCCGCGGCCGACGGTCCGAACCCTATTTCAAGCCCGACTGGAGCCCCGAGTTCGCCCTCGGCCAGAACCTGGCCAACCACCTGGCGGTGTTCCGCCGGGCCGTGGTGGAGGAGCTGGACGGTCTGCGCCTGGGGTTCGAGGGCGCCCAGGACTGGGACCTGGTGCTTCGGCTAGCCGAGCGCGGCGGCCGCGTCCGCCATGTCCCGAAAGTGCTCTACCACTGGCGCCAGCGCGCCGGCCGCGAAAGCTTCTCCGAGCGCGACATGGCCCGTTGCGCCGAGGCCGCCCGCCGGGCGGTGGCCGAGCACCTGGCGCGGACCGGCCAATCCGCCGAGGCCCAGCCCCTGCCGGCCGCGCCAGGCTGGCTTCGCGTGCGCAGAGCCGCGCCCCGTCCGCCGCCGCTGGTCTCGGTGATCGTGCCGACCCGCGACCGCGCCGACCTGCTGGCCCTGTGCGCCGACGGGGTGCTGAACCGCACCGCCTACGCGCCGCTGGAGCTGCTGATCGTCGACAACGGCTCGATGGAGTCGCGGACCGCCGCCCTCTTCGAGACCCTGCGCGCCGACCCCCGGGTCCGCATCCTGTCCGCGCCGGGACCCTTCAACTATTCGGCCCTGAACAACCGCGCGGCCGCCGAGGCGCGGGGCGAAATCCTGGTCCTGCTCAACAACGACGTGGTCGTCCGCGGCCCCGCGTGGCTGGAGGCCATGGTCGCCCAGGCCGTCCGCCCGCAGGTGGGCGCCGTCGGCGCCAAGCTGCTCTATCCGGACGGCCGGCTGCAGCACGGCGGCGTGACCCTCGGTCTCGGCGAGCAGGGGATCGCCGGCCATGCGGGGCTCGGGGCGCGGCCGGGAAGCCCGGGCTACAATGGCCAGCTGGTCCTCGCCCGCGAGGTTTCCGCCGTCACCGGCGCCTGCCTGGCCCTGCGCCGCGAGGTGTTTGAGGCGGCGGGCGGCCTCGACGACGCCGAGCTGGCGGTGGCCTTCAACGACGTCGATCTGTGCCTGAAGATCCGCGCGCTAGGCTATTCGGTGATCTGGACACCGCTCGCCGAGCTCGAACACCGGGAGTCCGCCTCGCGCGGCTCCGACGCAGCGGGGGCGGCGCGCTCGCGGTTCGAGGCCGAGGCCGAGGTGATGCGCCGGCGCTGGGGACCGCTGCTGGAGGCCGACCCTTTCGCCAACCCGAATATCGACCGGCGCACCGGGACGGCCTTGGCCTAGAGCCTGTCCGGGCGCAAAAGTGGAGCCACTTTTGCTGAACGCGCGCTAGAGCCAGTCCACCAGGCCGTACTTGGCCATCCAGACTAGGCCCAATTCGATCGCCCGCCGCTCCTGGACCGGGAAGGCCTGCAGCAGCTCGCGGACATCAATCCCCGGGCGAGCGGCGATGGTCTCGAAGACCGCCGCGCAACGCTCCGGGGTCGCCCGCAAGCCGGGGAAAGCCCCGTCCAGCGCCACCGTCCCGGCCTGCCGGACCTGGTCCGCGGTGACGCCGGCCGGCGCCGCCAGCCGGGTGTCCAGCGTCAGGGTCGCGGTGGCGAAGTGGGCGAAATCCCGGAACGGATCGCCCTTCGCCGGGTCCATGCGCCGGCGGGGCTGGGGATCGGGGCTGGCCGCGCGAATCGCCGCCAGCTCGTCGACGAGCGCGTGGTAGGCGCGCGCAATAACCGGCCAGTCGTATTGTTCGCGCACCCGCGCCCGGCCCGCCGCGCCCATCCGGCGGCGCAGGTCCTTCGATGCGGCGAGTTCGGCGATGGCCTGCGCGCAGCGGCCTATGTGCACGGCGGTGTGTTGGGCCACGGCCCCCACATAGCCCTGGTAGGTGTCGATCTCGGCGGCGTGGCGCATCGCCAGGGTCTCGCCCAGCTTTCCGCCAGCGGGGCCACCGAGGGTGGGGATCAGGAACCCCTCCACCCCGTCGCGGACGGTGGCGCGGTAGCCGTCCCAGTCACTGACCACCACCGGCAGGCCGGCCGCCATGGCTTCCAGCGGGGTGATGCCGAAGGTCTCCTGGATATTGTCCACCAGCGATAGGAAGAGGTCGGCGCCCGCCCAGAGCTCGCCCACCAGCGCGCTGTCGTTGCCGTCGAGGACGTGCGTGACCACGTCGGGCGCGTGCCCGTGGGCGGCCTCCTCGTAGCGCGCCTGGTCCTTCTCGCCGGGGAACCAGCCAGCCATGACGAAGTGCAGCTTCGCGGTCCCGGCGGCGCTCGCCTGCTGCAGGGCCTTGAACATCGGCTGGGGGAACGCCTTCTCGAAGTAGGAGAGCCGTCCCACCCAAAGCGCCAGGACATCGTTCTCGCCGACGCCCAGGCGGGCCCGGATCTCCGCCCGGGCGGCCGGCCGATCCGCCAGGGCGGCGAAGCGCGCCGCATCGACCCCGAGCGGCACGATCGGCAGGCTGGGCCGCGGCGGCGGACGCCCGCCCGTCCGCTCCGCCAGGTGTTCGCCGAACCCGTCGAACACCGCCTCGACCCCCTGGCGGACCGCCGGCGAAGTGCAGATCAAGGCGTCCCAGGGATGCATCGGCGCGGCCGTGGTCATGGCCATGAACTGGCGCATGATCGGCGGGGCTATCGTGTGGATCAGGCCGAGTAGGCTGTAGGCCCGGTCCCCCACGGTCCGGCGGCGCAGCCAGGCGAGGTCATAGAGCTCCGGCTGGCCCCGGATGAGCGCCCCGGCCGCCGCCGGCGTGGCCTGGTCCAGGATGGATCTCACCGTCACCTCGGCGCCTGCCCCGCCGTCCAGGAGTTCGGACCTGGCTATGGTCGCGTCGCCCGGCTGTTGGGTCAGGACGTCCAGCCATTCGAACCCGCCGTGCCGGGCCAGGGCGCGCCAGAGCTGCAGGTTGGCCACGTCCTTGCCGAACGGATTGTGGGTCGGGCTGAACCGTCCCGGCGGGTGGTAGATCGACAGGCGCCCCCGGGGCGCGGGAGGCTCGGGAGGACCGGGGCTCATGGCCCTATCTAGAGCGCGTCGAGAGCCAGACGGAAGGGCGCATTGCCGCCTTCCTCATAGTCGACCCGGCCAATGGCCTCGACCGCCGCCCTCGTGCGCCCGTCCCGGCCCAGGAGATCGTCGGCCAGGGCCACGATCAGCAGGTTTGGACTGGCCATCGCAGGGCCTGCTCCAGCCCGGCGATCCGCGCCAGGGCCGGGATGTCGAGGCAGGTCTCCAGCTTCGCCGCGATCTCGTCGAGGGCGGCGTCCACCACCGGTTCGTGATCCAGGCCGGACGAGGCCGCGCCCAGCCGCGCGAGGAACGCCCGCCGCCAGCGCCCGGACTGGAAGAGCCCGTGCACATAGCCGCCCATCACCCGACCGTCGGGGGAGACCGCGCCGTGCGGGCCTTCGCCGTCCACCGTCAGGAACGGCTGGTCCAGTCCAGGTCCCGAGGTCCGGCCGACGTGGATCTCGTAGCCCTCCAGCCCGTCCTCGCCGCGCACCCGGACCAGGCGCTTGTCCCCGGTCAGCACCGTCTCGACGTCCAGCAGACCCAGGCCATCCGCGAGGCCAGGCGGACCCTCCCCCCCATCCGGATCGGCGATCCGCCGGCCCAGCATCTGATATCCGCCGCAGATCCCGAGGATGCGGCCGCCCCGCCGGACGTGAGCCGCAAGGTCGATGTCCCATCCCTGCGCGCGGAGGAAGGCGAGGTCGGCCAGGGTCGCCTTGGTCCCCGGCAGGATCACCAGATCGAGATCGCCGGGCAGCGCCTGCCCCGGCGGGGTGAACAGCAGCTCCACATCCGGCTCCTGCCGCAGCGGATCGAAGTCGTCGAAATTGGCGATCCGCGAGAGCATGGGTACGGCGATCCGCAGCCGACCGGCGCCTGCTCCCGTCCGGCGCTCCAGCACCACCGCATCCTCGGCCGGCAACCGCGCCGCGGCAGCCAGCCAGGGGACCAGCCCAAGGTCGGGCCAGCCGGTGCGCGCGGCTATGTCCCGCCGGCCGTCGTCAAACAGCCTCGGGTCGCCCCGGAACTTGTTGATGATGAAGCCGCGGATCGCCGCGCGGTCGGCCGCGTCCAGCACCGCCTTGGCCCCGGCCAGGGCGGCGATCACATGGCCGCGGTCGATGTCGCCCACCAGCACCACGGGAACCCGCGCCGCCAGGGCGAAGCCCATGTTGGCGATGTCCCCGGCCCGAAGATTGGTCTCCGCCGGACTGCCCGCGCCTTCGACGATCACCAGGTCGGCCTCGGCCTTCAGGGTCGCGAAGCTCTCCAGGACCACCGGCAGCAGGTCCGGCTTGCGGTCCTGGTAGCGGTTCGCCTCCAGGGTCCCGGCGACCCTGCCCCGCACCACCACCTGCGCCGCCACATCGCTCTGCGGTTTCAGCAGCACCGGGTTCATGTGCACGGTGGGGGGCGTGCGGCAGGCGAAGGCCTGCAGGGCCTGGGCCCGGCCGATTTCTCCGCCATCGGCGGTCACGGCGGCGTTGTTGGACATGTTCTGCGGCTTGAATGGCCGCACGATCAGGCCCCGATTGGCGAACAGCCGGCAGAGCCCGGCGACCAGCACCGACTTGCCCACGTCCGAGCCGCAGCCCTGCAGCATCAGGGCGGGCTTACCCGCCATGCCGGCCCACCAGCTCCAGGGTGGGGCCAAAGGCGCCGGCGCCTAGCCGGGTCTCCACCCCATAGGCCTGGCGGATCACCGCCGGCGACAGGGCCTCCGTCGCCGGGCCGTCGGCGATCACCCGGCCCTCCGCCAGCACCAGCACCCGGTCCGCGACACGGAGCGCCATGGCCAGGTCGTGCAGGGTCAGCACCACGCCCTTGCCCGCCTCCCGCGCCAACCGCCCGAAGAGTTCGCAGGCGTCGATCTGGTGGCCGATGTCGAGGCCGGTGAGCGGCTCGTCGGCCAGCAACCACTCCGGCTCGCCGGCCAGGGCCCGGGCGATCAGCACGCGGCCCCGCTCGCCGCCGGAGAGGGTGTCCACGGTCCGGCGGGCCAGATCCGCCACCCCCGTCGCGGCCATGGCCCGCGCCACCGCCCCGCGCCCGGCCTCGCTGCCGGCGTCCCCCCGTCCGTGCGGGATGCGGCCCAGCCCCACCAAGGTGCGGGCCTCCACCGCCCAGGCCACCTCCGGCGTCTGCGGCAGGAAGCCGAGCCTCAGGGCCCGCGCCCGGGCTGGCATCGCCAGGATCGGCGTCTCGTCCAGCAGCGCCCGTCCGGCGTCCGGCCGGCGAAGCCCCGCCAGGCAGGCCATCAGCGTCGACTTGCCGGCCCCGTTCGGCCCGACGATGCAGGTCACCGCCCCCGGCTCCAGCCGCGCGGACAGTTCGCTGAGGACCACCCGCCCGCCCAGGGTCACGCCCAAGCCTTCCGCCACCAGGGCCATCAGGCGATCCTCCGGCGCAGGCGCGCGAGCAGCAGCAGGAAGAACGGCCCGCCCAGCGCGGCCATCGCCACCCCCAGCTTCACCTCCGCCGCCGAGGGCGTCAGCCGCACCACGATGTCCGCCGCCAGGACCAAGGTCGCCCCCGCCAGGGCGCTGGGGAGGAGCAGAGCGCCGGGGCGCCCACCCACCAGCGGCCGCACCAGATGCGGCACCAGTAGGCCGACGAAGCCAATCACGCCGGTGACCGCGACGCTGGCGCCGACCATCAGAGCCACCGCCGCCACCAGCACCAGACGCAGGGCCTTCAGGTCGACACCCAGCGAGGCCGCGCCGGTCTCACCCAGGGTGAGCGCATCCAACCCCCGCGCCGTGGTCATCAGCAGGGCCAGCCCCACCAGGATGAACGGCGCGGCCAGCCGAACCTCCTCGACGCTGCGGTCGGCGAGCGATCCCATCAGCCAGTTGACGATCTCGTTCACCGCCCAGGGCGTGGGCGCGAGGTTCAGGGCCAGGGCGGTCCCCGCCGTGGCCACCGTCTGCAGCACCACCCCCGCCAGCACGAAGGTCACGATCCCCGAGGTGGAGCCGGCCAGCAGCAGGAGCAGCAGGACGCCCGCGCCGGCCCCGCCGATCGCCAGGGTCGGCAGGACCCAGGGCGAGTCGGTCACCAGGCCGAAGTAGAGCGAGATCACGCCGCCCAGGGCCGCCATCGACGAGACGCCGAGCACGCCCGGATCGGCCAGCGGATTGCGGGTGTAGCCCTGCAGCGCAGCGCCGCTGGCGCCGAGGGCCGCGCCAACCAGCACGCCCAGCAGGGTGCGCGGAACACGCAGTTCGAAGATGATCGCCCAGCGCGGATCGGTCATCTCCGCCCAGGCGTCGAAAGGCACCCAGACCCGTCCGGCCATCAAGGACAGGCCGGCCAACAGTAGGGTCAGAAGGCCAAGGCCCGCGATGAGGACCGGCCGGCTCATGCCGCCAGCGCCCGCCGGCGCACGCCTGCGAGGATCCCGGCCGCCTCGATCAGGTTGGGCCCGCCGCAGTACATCAGCCGCTCCGGGAAGGTCGCCACCCGCATCCTCGGCCCGATCCGTTTCAGGGCCGGATGGCTCATCACCCGGCCGCCCCAGCCTTGCTGGCCGGGATGCTCCACGCCGCGCAGCAGCACCTGCGGCGGGTCATTGACCACCAGTTCGAGCGGCACGTTGCTGGTGGTCTTGATGCCGTAGCGGACCACGGCGTTGTCGAAACCCGTACGGGTCAGCAACTCGTCAACCAGCGTCCCCGGGCCGGACGAGAACCCGCTTCGCTGATAGACCAACGCCGTGAGGCGAGCGCTTCCCGGCGCCGGCGTCGCCGCCGCCAGCGCCGCTTCGATCCGCGCCGCCACGGCCCGGCCTTTCCGCGCCCGGCCCAGCGCCGCCGCCACCTGGCCCATCTGCGCCAGGCTCTCGGCGATGGAGTTCGGGGTCGAGAACAGCAGCACCGGTATGCCCAGTCGGCCGAGCGCATTGCGGGTCGCCAGCGACGAGTGGCGGCTCGCCAGCACCAGGTCCGGCGACCGGGCGATCACCTCCTCGGCGCTTTCGTAGACAAACGGGAATTTCAGCGCCGCCGCGCCCACGCTGGACGACGACATATCCCGCGAATAGTGGCTCAGCGCCGCGATCTGCCCGGGACCCGCCACCGCCACCAGCAGGGCGTCCAGGCAGGGGTTCAGCGACACCACCCGGCGGGCCGGCGCCGGTGCGGCCGCGGCCAGTATCGCCGCCGCGCCTCCGGTCATGGCGAGGCGCCGGTCGAGCATCAGAAGTCGATCCCGCGCTGCGCCTTGAAGCCCTGGTCGAAGGGGTGGCGCACCTGGGCGAACTCAGTGACCAGGTCGGCGGCTTCGAGGAGTTCCGGCTTGGCGTTGCGGCCGGTGACCACCACGTGCTTGTCCGCCGGCCGCGCCTTGAGGCCCGCCACGACCTCTTCGATGGGGAGGTAGTCATAGCGCAGGGCGATGTTCAGCTCGTCCAGCACCACCAGGTGCAGCTCTGGGTCGGCGAGCATCTCCAGCGAAACCGCCCAAGCCCCCTTGGCCGCCGCGATGTCCCGCTCGAGGTCCTGGGTGTCCCAGGTGAAGCCCTCGCCCATCACCCGCCAGGTCAGCTCATCCGGGAACCGATCGAAGAACTGCTTCTCGCCCGTGGCCCAACCGCCCTTGATGTACTGGACGACGCCCACCTTGTAGCCCCAGCCTAGGGCCCTGGCCGCCATGCCGAAGGCGGCCGTGGACTTGCCCTTGCCGTCGCCAGTGTGGACCATCAGCAGCCCGTGGCCTTGGCGCTTCTCGGCCATCAAGGCCGCGCGCTCGGCCTTCAGCGCCTTCATCGCCTCGGCGTGTTTCGCGCTCTCGTCGCTCATGCCCGCACCCTCAGAACCGCGCCCGGACGCCGAGGTAGGCGGCCCGGCCCGGCTCACCGTAACCCCGGATGGTCTCGTAGGCCTCGTCCGAAAGGTTCTCCACCCGGCCGTGAAGCGTGACTCGATCGGTCAGGTCGTAGCTCGCCAGGATGTCCCACAGCAGATGGCTCTTGAGCCGATTGAAGTTGCCCCCGTCGTCGTAGCTGGAGCCCACATAACGCGCCGACAGCCCCGTCGTCAGGCCCGGCCGCCACACGTATTCGGCGTCGATATTGGCCTGGTGTTCCGGACGGCGGGCGAGGCGCTTGCCGAAGTTCGCGCTTCCGGCCGTGTCGTTGAGCGATTCCGTCCAGGTGTAGTTGGCGTTCAGGGACAGGGCGTCCGAGGCTCGGACCTGACCCTGCAGCTCCACGCCCCGAGCGCGCGCCCGGCCGAGGTTCTCGTAGTAGCCGAACCGCGGCGCGCCGGACGCTCCCAGGCACAGGGGGGCCACCGGGGGTCCGAAGCAAGAGACGAAGTCGATCATGTCGGTGGTGCGCCGCTCGAAGTAGGCGCCGGACAGGCTCACCGGCCCAAAACTGGCTTGCACCCCGGCGTCCCAGGTCTCCGCCTGTTCGGGCGTGAGGGCGCCGTTCCCGTACTCGCTGCCGAGCTGGTAGAGGCTGGGCGCCTTGAAGCCCTCGGCGTAGCTGGTCCGGAACACCGCCGGCCCGACCCGCCAGGCCGCCGAAAGCTGGCCGACCGTATGGCCACCGAAATCCCCGTGGTCGTCGCGCCGCAATCCGCCGCCCAGCACCAGGCCCGGCGCAATTTCGCCGCTGACCTGCCCGTAGAGCGCGTCCAGGCGTGCCGACCGTCGTCCAGGCGTGGGGTTGGGATCGAAGGCCGACGGCGAGGCGCTGCGGAAGCTCGACCGTTCGTGTTCGAAGCCGAACACCGCGGTCCAGGCGTCCGTGGCCTTCCAGGTCCCCTGGTATTCCAACCGGTCGTTACGGCCGATGGAATCGAAGGTGACCGGCGTCACCGCCTGGTCCGGATTGCGGTTGTCACGGTCGGTGCGGGTGCCGGCGTAGGCCAGCCGGTTGGCGAACCGCCCTTCCAGCAGGTCGAGGTTCAGTCCCGCATAGCCGACCAGGTCGCGGGTGATTCCGTATTCCCGGGTGTCGCCGAGCGTGAAGGTCGGCGCCGGGAAGCCGTCGATCTCGTTGCGGCCGCGCGAATAGAACGCCCGCAGATCCAGCGAGAGCTGGTCGGTGATCCCGACCCTGGCCTTGGCCGAGGCGCCGAGGTTGCGATAGCCGTCGGCCTCGCGTCCGCCCCGCGCCGCGTTGAATGCCGAGATTCCGCCGCTGGTGTAGTAGCCCACCCCCGCGCGCCAGGACGCGCGGTCGGACCGGCCGCCAGCGCTGAGCCGTCCGTAGGCCGTGTCGAAGGATCCCGCCTCGGCCTTCACCGAGGCCTCGAAGGGCTCGGCCGGATCCTCGGTCAGCACATTGACCACGCCGCCAAGCGCCTGGCTGCCCCAGAGCACCGACTGTGCGCCGCGCAGCACCTCGATGCGCGAGACCTCGCCGACCAGCAAGTTGGCGAAGTTGTAGCTGCTGTCGGTCACCGAGGGATCGTTCAGCTTCACGCCGTCGATCAGCACCACGGTGTGGCCGGTCTCGGCGCCCCGGATGCGGACCTGGGTGGCCGCGCCGACTCCGCCGTTGCGGGTGACCTGCACGCCGGGCGTACGCGCCAGGATGTCGGAAACCACCGGGCTTTGCCGCGCCTCGATGGCGGCGGTGTCGATCACCGTGATCTGGCCGCCGACGCGGTCCAGCCGCTCCGGCGTCCGGGTGGCGGTGACCACCACCGCGTCCACCTCGGCCTCGTCGGCCAGGGTGACGTTGGAGATGACGGCCAAGGCGGCCGCGGCGGATAGGAAAAGTCCAGGCTTCATCGAGAAGGCCCCTCTCTGCGGTTACGACGACCGGACAGGGACGAAGACGCCACCCGCCCGGGGATACGCGCCGTCAACCGGGAGCACTTTCCCGCTTCGCCAAGGCCGACCCCGACCTTCACGAACGACGACCGCTTCGGGCAGGTCTCCTGACTCGCGGCTCGATCGCGCGATCCCCGCCTTCCCAGACCCGAGGGCCCAGTGGCGTATGGGGATCGTGCTCGCCGCTTACAGTTGCGGGGGCAGTCCGGGTCTTTCACCCGGTTCCCTATTATCCCCCTCTCGGGGGACCTGAAGCGCGACGGCCTATAGGCGGCGTCGCTCCGGGAGGCAAGGCGGCGAGGCGGGGATGAACCGGCGCGACGCCCGGGCGTTTCCGGGGCCCGTCGCAAGAGAGGTCGCCATGCCCCGAGCCCGCAATCCCTGGCTGAGCCTGGGCCTGGACGCCTGGATGCTGGGCGCGGAGGCCTCGATGGTGATCGGCCTGCGGACCCTGAGGATCGCCGCTGGCGGCGCCGCCGGCGAGGCCGAGGCGCGGCGCATGGTGGTCGAGAAGGTTGAAGCCGCTCAGGCCGTGCAGATGATGGCCATGACCGGGGCGTTGGGCCTCACCGCGCCCAGCGCGGTGGATCGAACCCTGAAGCACTATCGCCGCAAGGTCCGCGCCAACCGCAGACGGCTATCGCGGGGCTGATCGCCCCGCGCGCCGTTAGTTCGTGGGAGCCGGCGTAGCCGCCGCGGCGCCTGCCACAGCGCCAGCAGCCGCACCGGCCGCCGCGCCGGCGACCGCGCCAGCCGCCGCACCTGCCGCGGCGCCAGCGGCCGCGCCGTCAGGCTTGCCGGTGAGATAGGTGGCCAGGGCGTGCTTTTCTTCCGCGGAAAGCCCCTCGGCGTTCTCTTTCATGAGCCCCGTATCGAGGGCCGTGAAGACGCGCGAATGCTCGAACGTCTGAAGGGTCGCCTTATCCGGGGCGCCGAAGCCGGCCGGGTCATGGCAGAACTTGCAGCGAGCGTCGAAGAGGCCCGCTCCAGCGGGAGCGGCGGCGGGCGCCTGGGCGACAGCGGCGCTGACGCCTAGTGCGGCGAGCAGGCCCGAAAGCGCCACGGCGCGGATCACAACGCGATTCATTCTGCCCTCTTCGATCAACACTTCGATTGCCTAAATGGTAGATGGTGGAACGGTAGTCAATCAGTCCGCCGGCCACATCCTCTTTAGTCTCCATAAGCAGGCAATTTGGAGGAATGATGGCGTAGCGTTTCTGGGCGTGACTATGCTGAAACAAACCTGACCGTGCGATGAACGGCGGCCGCTTGCCCGCATTTGTACGTCGTCAGATGTTTTGAGACAGGTGGGGTCCGGATTTAGCGGAGAGATGGCCTCATCTGGGGTTGATATTTAGGCGGCGATT
>CANJRI010000033.1 GCA_947476555.1 Caulobacteraceae bacterium | reverse complement strand
CACATAGCAAAAACGAGCAAAATCGAGCAATTCCACTTTCTGTGAAGTTGCTAAATCATTGTTTTTATTGAGAAACGCTGGCGCACCCGACACGATTCGAACGTGTGACCTTTGCCTTCGGAGGGCAACGCTCTATCCAGCTGAGCTACGGGTGCGTCTTCAGCGAGCGGTGTCTCTAGCCGAAAGCCGGCGGGGCCGCAAACCCCCGCGCATCCTTAAGTCTCCAGCGGCTCCACCCCGGCGGCCAACGCCAGGCGCAGGGCCGCCGACAGGTTGCGCACCTGCAGCTTCAGCATCAGCTTCGAGCGATAGATCTCCACCGTCCGCACCGACAGGTCGAGGGCGTGGGCGATCAGCTTGGAGGGCAGGCCGCCCAGCAGGCCCCGCAGCACCTCCAGCTCGCGCGGCGAAAGGCTTTCGATCAGCGACTTGGCGTGGGCCGCCTGGGCCTGGGCCTCGCTGGCGGTCTCGAGTTTCTGGAAGGCGGACTCCACCAGGGCCAGCAGGCCCTCGGTCTCGAAGGGCTTCTCAAGGAACTCCGGGGCGCCGTTCTTCATCGCCTCCACGGCCAGGCGGATGTCGCCGGCCGCGGTCAGCACGATCACCGGCCAGGTCACGCCGCGTTCGTTCAGCGCCACCTGCACCTGCAGGCCGTTGAGCGGCTCCATGTGAACGTCGAGCAGGATGCAGCCGGGTGGTGTGTCGCCCACCGCCTCGAGCAGCGCCGGGCCGGAGGCGTACTGGGCCACGGCATAGCCGGCCCGTCCCAGGGTCAGGGCGGTGAAGTCGCGGAAGATGTCGTCGTCGTCGACGACATGGACCATGCGAGGCGATGCCAAGCCGACACTCCATTGTGGGCTTCGTTAGGTTCGCGAATACGCTGAAGCGCCGTCAACCCGCAACCTATCATCCCGGCGGCATGGCGCCACCCCGGGTTGCATCACCGGTCGCCCGCGGGCGCCGCGACGTGGCGCCAGGCCATCGGATCGCCTGCGATCTGCCGCTTGTCCCATCGATAACCCGTCTCGTCCCAGCGCAGGATTGCATTGGTGCGATTGTCCAAGACGTACTCGCCGTCCAGAGTCGAGACCAGCAGCACGGCGTGATAGCGGCCGCTGGCGGTCGTCACCATGGCGATGTTGAGTGCGCCGCCCGGCACGCCCGCCGCCCTCAGGGCCCGCACCTTCTCCAGCACATAGTCCTCGCAATCGCCGGTCCAGCGCCCCTCGCTCAGGGGCTCGGACCAGTATTCGGGGACGCCGTAGCCAATCTGGTCGCTCTGGGCGTGGATGGCGCGATTGACCCGGTAGTTGATCGAGGCGATCAGACCGCTCCGTGTCAGCTTGGCCGCCATGGCGGCCCCGTCGGCCTCCGTGACGCACTGTGCCGGCTGGCGCGCGCAGAACCGGCTGTAACCCAGCGGCGCGAACACCGGCGCGCCCAGCGACATGGCCGGGGCTGGGCCCCGCGCCGCCTGAGCGCCGCTCGCCGCCGCGAAGGCGCCCACGGCCATCGCCATCGCCAGAAACGTACGCTTACCGAACATCTTCGCCCGCCTTCGTTGGTTGCGGGCGTCTAATTAGATCTCGGGGCGCGAAACGAAATTCCGCAATATTGGCTAAGGGGCTCGCCTAAGGGTTCCTACCTAGGCCGCCACGCCGCGCGCGGGTGGATTCACGCGCGGGTGACGCCGTCCCAGAAGCGCTTCGCTTTGCCGACGAAACCGGCGGACTTGGGATGCTGCTGCTCGCCGCAGAGCTCTTGGAGCTCCCGCATCAGCTCCTTCTGGCGTGCGGTCATGTGGGTGGGCGTCTCGATGAACAGCTCCACCACCAGGTCGCCCCGCTGGCGCGAGCGCAGGGACGGCATGCCCCTACCCTTCACGCGGATCACCGTGCCGGTCTGGGCGCCTTCCGGCACCTTGACGCTGATCTTGCAGTTCCCGTCGCAGTTCTCGCCGCCCATTAGGCAGGGCGCCTCGATCTCGCCGCCCAGGGCCGCCATGCACATGGGCGCCGGCACCGTGCAGAGCAGGTCCAGGCCGTCGCGCTCGAACAGCTCGTGGGGCTTCACCGACAAGAAGATGTAGAGGTCGCCGCGCGGTCCGCCCCGCGCGCCCGCCTCGCCCTCGCCGGCCAGGCGGATGCGGGCCCCGTCATCGACGCCGGCGGGGACGCGGACCGAAAGCGTGCGCTGGCGGCGCACCCGGCCGGCCCCTCGGCAGTCCTGGCAGGGATCCATCACCATCTGGCCGGAGCCGCCGCAGCGGGGGCAGGCGCGCTCGATCTGGAAGAAGCCCTGCTGGGCGCGCACCCGGCCGGCGCCGTTGCAGCCGGTGCAGGTTGTGGGGCTGGTGCCCGGCTTGGCGCCGGACCCGTCGCAGGTCTCGCAGGTGAGCACGACCGGGATGGTGATCTCCTGCTCGGAGCCGGCGTAGGCCTGCTCCAGGGTGATCTCCAGGTCGAACCTGACGTCCGCCCCGCGCGCCGGCCCGCCGCGGGCCTGGCGGCCGGCCCGGCCGCCGAACATGTCGCCGAAGACGTCGCCGAACACCTCGTTGAAGATGTCGTTGACGTCGTGGAACTGGCCGCCGCCGTTTGCGCCCGCGCCGTTCACGCCGGCGTGGCCGAACCGGTCGTAGGCCGCCCGCTTCTGGGGGTCGGAAAGGATGGAATAGGCCTCGTTGAGTTCCTTGAAGCGGCCCTCGGCCTCTCCGCACCCGCCGTTGCGGTCGGGATGGTGCTCCATGGCCAGCTTGCGGAACGCCGCCTTCAGGGCTCCGTCATCGCAGCCACGCTGCACGCCGAGGATCTCGTAATAGTCACGCATTACGTCGTCAGGCGCTCTGGATCTCGATTGGGTTGAAGTGGGAGAGCACTCGTCCGACTACAAGGCCCCGGGTCCTTAAGGACCAATCGGCCGAGCGGACGAGTGCTTCCAGTCCCGCGAAGGCGGCGGCGACGTCCCCATGGCTTTGATCGCATCCGGCGACGCGCCTTGCCATGGGGCGCGTTGTCACGCCGACTTCTTGCCGTCGCCGTCGACTTCCTCGAACTCGGCGTCGACCACATCGTCCGAACCCGCTTCGGCCTGGCCTTCGCCGGCCCCCGCGTCGTCGCCGGTGTCCTGCTGGGCCTTGTACATGGCCTCACCAAGCTTCATCGACGCCTGGATCAGGGTCTGGGTCTTGGTGGCGATCGCCTCGGCGTCGCCGCCCTCGACGGTGGCCTTCAGGTCGTCGAGCGCGCCCTGGATGGCGTTCTTGTCTTCGGGCGAGACCTTGTCCCCGTGCTCGGAGAGCGCCTTCTCTGTGGAGTGAATCACCGCGTCGGCCTGGTTCTTGGCCTCCACGGCGGCCTTGCGCTTCTCGTCGTCGGCCTTGTTGGACTCGGCTTCCTTGACCATGGCGTCGATGTCCGAGTCCGAGAGGCCGCCGTTGGCCTGGATGCGGATCGACTGTTCCTTGTTAGTGGCCTTGTCCCGGGCCTGGACGTTGACGATGCCGTTGGCGTCGATGTCGAAGGTCACCTCGATCTGCGGCACCCCGCGCGGCGCCGGCGGGATGCCCACCAGGTCGAACTGGCCCAGCACCTTGTTGTCCGCCGCCATCGGCCGCTCGCCCTGGAACACCCGGATGGTCACCGCCGACTGGCTGTCGTCAGCCGTGGAGAACACCTGGCTGCGCTTGGTGGGGATGGTGGTGTTGCGCTCGATCAGCGGGGTGAAGACGCCGCCGAGGGTCTCGATGCCCAGGGTCAGGGGCGTGACGTCCAGCAGCAGCACGTCCTTGACGTCGCCCTGCAGCACGCCGGCCTGCACCGCCGCGCCCAGCGCCACGACCTCGTCGGGATTGACGCCGGTGTGGGGCTCGCGGCCGAAGAAGGCCTTCACGGTCTCGACCACCTTGGGCATGCGGGTCATGCCGCCCACGAGGATCACCTCGTCGATGTCCGACTTCTTGAGGCCGGCGTCCTTCAGCGCCTGCTCGCAGGGTCCGACCGTCTTGGCGATCAGATCCTCGACCAGGGCCTCGAGTTTGGCGCGCGAGAGCTTGATGTTCAGGTGCAGCGGGCCCGACGCATTCATCGAGATGAAGGGCAGGTTCACCTCGTACTGCGTGGTGAAGGACAGCTCCTTCTTGGCCTTCTCGCCCTCTTCCTTCAGGCGCTGCAGGGCCAGCTTGTCCTTGCGCAGGTCGACGCTGTTTTCCTTTTTGAACTCGTCGGCCAGGTAGTCGACGATCCGCATGTCGAAGTCTTCACCGCCCAGGAAGGTGTCGCCGTTGGTCGACTTCACTTCGAAGACGCCGTCGCCGATCTCCAGGACCGAGACGTCGAAGGTGCCGCCACCCAGGTCGTAGACGGCGATCTTCTTGCCGTCGTTCTTCTCCAGCCCGTAGGCGAGGGCCGCGGCGGTCGGCTCGTTGATGATCCGCAGGACTTCGAGGCCCGCGATCTTGCCGGCGTCCTTGGTGGCCTGGCGCTGGGCGTCGTTGAAATAGGCCGGGACGGTGATCACCGCCTTCTCGACCTTCTCGCCGAGGTGCTGCTCGGCGGCTTCCTTCATCTTCTGCAGGATGAAGGCGCTGACCTGCTGGGGGGAATAGTCCTTGCCCTGGGCCTTGACCCAGGCGTCGCCGGTCGGACCCTTGACGATGTCATAGGGCACCATGTGCTTGTCCTTCTCGACCACCGGGTCTGAGAAGTTGCGGCCGATCAGCCGCTTGATGGCGAAAAGCGTGTTCGCGGGATTGGTGACGCCCTGGCGCTTGGCCGGCTGGCCCACCAGGCGCTCGCCGTCCTCCATGAAGGCGACGATGGAGGGCGTGGTGCGCGCGCCCTCGGCGTTCTCGATCACCTTGGGCGTCTTGCCGTCCATGATGGCGACGCACGAATTGGTCGTGCCCAGGTCGATGCCGATGATCTTGCTCATGGGTGTAGGTCTGCTCGCTCCTGAATGGCGGACGCCGCGGATTGGCCTTCTTGCGAAGCGCCGGATTGGGCGCCCCCGGGTTGAGACTGGGCCGCCCTGCTGGGTGACCCTGTATCGCAGCCGATATGGGAAAACTTCGCCGCCCCGCAAGGGCGAATGTCCATGATCGCCTTGTGGATTGGCCTCATACGCCCCGCCAATGGCCCTGCTGTCCAGCGTAGAGCGCGGCCGGATGCGGCGTGGAAGCCCCGCGCGAGGCCAGGAAGGCGTGCTCCACCACCATGGCCTGCTGCTCGATATTGAGGTCGCTGAAGGCCGGGCCGCCGGCCAGGTCGTAGGCGTAGGACCGGGCGCTGTCCCCGGCCCGCAGCTTGGCCAGTAGCAGGCTGATCCCCTGCTGGGCCTGCCAGACGTGGGTCAGCTCGTGGACGAACACCCCTTGCGTCCGTAGCGGCACGTCCAGGGCGGCGAAATCGGTCCGCGCCGCCGCCGCCGGCCAGACCATCAGCCCCGGGCCGGCGACGAAGGCCCGTCGCCAGGCCGGAATCGCCAAAAGCCGCACCCGCGCCGCGTCGATCCCGGCGCCGAACATCTCGGCGGCCAGGGCGCGTTCGCCCTCGGTCAGGCGTCGCAGGGTCAGGGGCTTCATCGCGGCTTCTACGCCCTTCCGGGCGGTCGGTTCCTACGGGATCAGAAAACCGGCTCTTCCTTGGCCGGCGCCTTCGGGGGGGGCGGGGGCGGGGCGGGCGGCGCCGGCGCCTCCGGGGTCTGCAGCACGGGGGCGACCGCCACCTGAGCCTTTTCGGATTCGGGGCGCGTGGTCGCCTCGGCCTCGGCCCTGGCCAGCCTTTCGGCCTCCAGCGCGGCCTTTTCCTCTTCCGTCAGCGCCTTGGGCTGCGGGGCGCCTTCGATCCGCTCGGCCACCAGGGGCGTGGCGTCGATGGCCTCGATCGCCGCGCCCCCGCGCCCGTCGACGCTCTCGCCCGGCAGGCGGCCCCGCGGCGGGGCGGTGAGCACCATCAGCAGGAACGAGCCCACACACGCCGCGCCGATCAGACCGGCGACGAGCTTCAACACGGGAAGGGGCATGGACCAGTTCATGGCGAGGGAAACTAGTCCGGACCGGGCCCGCGCGGAAGCGGCGACGCGCGGCTTCTCAAGTAAACGCCCGTTAACCACAACCGGCCCACTTAAGACCCCTGACTGTTAGGATGAGGATGCCTATGGCGCGGGCGGCGCGGAAAACCGGCGTGGAGCTGCTGGCCCATATCGCGAACCTCGTGTGGTCGCACCCGACCACCGCGCGCCTGCGTGGGGGAATGGTCGCCGCCACGGGCGCGGCCCTGGCCGCCGCCTTCGCCACCTACGATCCCACCGACCCCAGCCTGAACGCGGTGGGGTCCGGCGCGCCCGGCAACGCCCTGGGGGGCATGGGAGCCCTGATCGCCGATGTGACCGTCCAGTCCCTGGGCGTGGCGGCGGGGCTCCTGGCGCTCCTGGTGCTGGTGCTGGGCCTGGCCCGGACGTCCGACCCGGACCCGGCCGCGAACCGTGGCCGGCTGCGGATCCGCGCCCTGCTGGGCGTGGTCGGGGTGCTGTGCCTGGGCCTCGCCCTGGCCTGGCCGGCCCCGCCGGCCGTGTGGCCGCTCGCCAGGGGGCTCGGCGGCTTCTGGGGCGAGGCCTGGCTGTCGGGCCTGGCCGGGCTGCTCGCCTACGCCCACGCCCCGTTCGGGCGCGAGATCGCCGCCGGCCTGTTCGCCGTCGGGGGCCTGGCCGCGTACGGGTTCGCCATCGGTTTCTCGGCCCGCGACCTGAAGTCCGGCCTGGCCGGCCTGTCCGACCTCTTCCGCCGCCCGGCGGCCGCGACCGCCAAGCCCGAACGCAAGGCCCGGCTGCGCAAGGGCGCGCTGGACATCGCCCTGCCCGAGGGCCCCGACGCGGACGCCGACCCCGCCGGCGCACCCGCCCTGAAGGTCAAGCCGCCCAAGTCCGCGCCCAAAGAGAGCCAGCGCGAGCAGCGCGAGGCCCAGGCCACCTTCGAGTTCGCCCAGGAAGGCGGCTTCAAGCTTCCCGAGCTCTCCATGCTGGCCAAGCCCAAGCCCCGGTCGGCCCAGTTCGACGAGGGCGCCCTTCGCCAGAACGCCCAGCTTCTGGAGAGCGTGCTCGCCGAGTTCGGGGTCAAGGGCCAGGTCGACCAGATCCGCCCCGGCCCAGTGGTCACCCTCTATGAACTGGTCCCCGCCGCCGGCGTGAAATCCGCCCGCGTCGTGGCGCTCTCCGACGACATCGCCCGCTCGATGAGCGTCGCCGCCTGCCGGGTCTCGGTGGTCCCGGGCCGCAACGCCATCGGCATCGAACTGCCCAACCAGCGCCGCGAGACGGTCTATCTGCGCGACCTCCTGGCGGCCCCGGAATACGAGCGCGGCGGCCAGTCGGTGCCGGTCGCGCTCGGCGAGACCATCGGCGGCGAGCCCTATATCGCCGACCTCGCCCGCATGCCCCACCTGCTGATCGCCGGCACCACCGGCTCGGGCAAGTCGGTGGGCGTCAACGCCATGATCCTGTCGATCCTCTACAAGCTGTCGCCCGAGCAGTGCCGGCTGATCATGATCGACCCGAAGATGCTGGAGCTGTCGGTCTATGACGGCATCCCCCACCTTCTGGCCCCAGTGGTCACCGACCCCAAGAAGGCCATCGTCGCCCTGAAGTGGACCGTGCGCGAGATGGAGGACCGCTACCGGCGGATGTCCAAGATCGGCGTACGCAACGTCGGCTCCTACAACGA
Source organism: Caulobacteraceae bacterium (assembly GCA_947476555.1). Taxonomy (GTDB): domain Bacteria; phylum Pseudomonadota; class Alphaproteobacteria; order Caulobacterales; family Caulobacteraceae; genus Phenylobacterium. The sequence goes on along the minus strand of CANJRI010000033.1, from coordinate 18,374 downwards.
GCGCGCCAAGGAGGCCCTGGCCAAGGGCGAGCATTTTGAGCGAACGGTTCAAACGGGGTTCGATGAGAGCGGCCGCCCGATCTTCGAGTCCGAGAAGATCCGCCCCGAGCCCATGCCCTATCTGGTGGTGGTGATCGACGAGGTCGCCGACCTGATGATGGTGGCCGGCAAGGACATCGAGGGCGCGGTCCAGCGTCTGGCCCAGATGGCCCGGGCGGCGGGCATCCACCTGATCATGGCCACCCAGCGGCCGTCGGTGGACGTCATCACCGGCACCATCAAGGCCAACTTCCCGACCCGGATCTCCTTCCAGGTCACCTCCAAGATCGATTCCCGCACCATCCTGGGCGAACAGGGCGCCGAGCAGCTGCTGGGGCAGGGCGACATGCTCTACATGGCCGGCGGCGGCCGGGTGATCCGCCTGCACGGCCCGTTCGTCTCCGACGGCGAAGTCGAGGCGGTGGCCGGCTACCTGCGCGCCCAGGGCCAGCCCCAGTACCTGGAGGAAGTCACCGCCGGGGGCGACGAGGACGGGGAGGGCGGCGACCTCGGCTTCGAGGGCGGCGAGGAGTCCAACGATCTCTACGACCGCGCCGTGGCCGTGGTCACCCGCGATGGCAAGGCGTCAACCAGCTATATCCAGCGCCGCCTGCAGATCGGCTACAACCGCGCCGCCTCGCTCATGGAGCGCATGGAGCAGGAGGGCGTCGTCGGCCCCGCCAACCACGCCGGCAAGCGCGAGATCCTGGCCGGCGCTCCGCCCTGAGAACGGGTCCCTAGGTCCGCGATCGTCCGCCGCCCGCCGGCTTGTGGCCCTTCGTCATTGGGTCGGGCTTCCTCGGCAGGCGACGCGGCGCATCGCCCGCATAGTCCTCCTGGCTGGAGCCCAGGCCCATGCGGCCAGGGACCTGCTCGCGAAGCCCGCTCTCGCCCTTGCGGATACGTTCAATCGCGTCCCGCAGCACGGCGGCCGTCTCGAAATCCCCCTCGGCGGCCGCCGCCGCCATCCGGCGCTCAAGGTCCTCGATCATGCCCATGACCGGGGAACGTGCCTGAGCGCCGCCGCGTTTCAAGGCGCCCTGAACCGGCCCAAATGCCGCCGCTCCCACGCGCTAGGCAGGGCTGCTATGGAGCTTCCGATGACCCTGACCCGCCGCCGCCTGGCCCTGTCCCTCGCCGCCCTGCCCCTGGCCGGGCCGGCGTTCGCGCAAAGCGCCCTGTCGGCCGCCGACCGCGCCCTCATCGACCGCGCCGCGGCCTACCTGCAGGGCCTGACCGAGGCGACCGCCCGCTTCGTCCAGACCGATTCCCGGGGCCGGACGGTGAACGGCACGGTGTTCCTGAAGCGGCCGGGCAAGGCGCGGTTCGCCTACGACGCCCCCTCGGGCCTGCTGGTGATCTCGGATGGGAACATCGTGTCGGTGCAGGACACCCGCCTGAAGACCTTCGACCAGTATCCGCTCGGCGCGACCCCGCTGTCGCTGTTCCTGGCCAAGACCATCCGCCTGGACCAGGGGGTGAACGTCACCCGCGTCGCGCGGATGGCCGACGGTTTCCAGATCACCGCCCGCGACGGCAAGAAGCAGACCGCCGGTCAGATCGTCCTCTCCTTTAGGGACGCCCCCCTGGCGCTCACCGGCTGGAGCGTCACCGACGCCCAGGGGCGGGCCACCCGCGTACAGCTTCAAGGCCTCACCCGAGCCCCGGGCCTTGCGGGCAACCTTTTCGTCCTCAAGGACCCCCGGCCGAAGAATCCCGGCCGCGGCAAAGTGTGATCTGCGAGTCACACGCAAGTGAGCTGATAAAAGGGTTTTGACTTTTTTCTTAAGCGTTGCGATATTGTCACTACGTCGTCCTACCCTTCGGGTGTTGTGACGATACCCTGCCGGACGATCCCTCCCGGCCGCGGCATGAGAGACAACTGACGCCCGGACCTCACCAGGTCCGGGCGTTTCTTTGCCTGGGTTTCCGCATTCCCCGGCGCAGCCTAGATGAGACCCCATGCGCCTTCGCCTCTGCACCTGGAACGTCAACTCCGTGCGCCTGCGCGCCGAACAGGCCGCCCGCTTCGTGGCCGAGCAGGCCCCGGACGTCCTGTGCCTGCAGGAGATCAAATGCCGTGAGGGCGAGTTTCCCACCGCCGCCTTCGTCGAGATGGGCCTACCCTACCTGAAGATCGCCGGCCAGAAGGGCTGGCACGGCGTGGCCATCGCCTCGCGCCTGCCGATCGCCGACGCCCCGCCGCTGGAGGTCTGCCGCGAGGGCCACGCCCGCTGCGTCGGCGCCGTGGTGGCCGGGGTCGAGATCCACAACTTCTACATCCCGGCCGGCGGCGACCTGCCGGACCGCGAACTCAATCCGAAGTTCGACCACAAGCTGGACTTCTACGAGAAGCTCACCGCCGAGCTTTCCCGAAGAGATCCGAAGGCGCCCCTGGCCCTCGTCGGCGATCTCAACGTCGCGCCCGGCGAATTCGACGTCTGGAACCACCGCTACATGTCCAAGGTGGTCAGCCACACGCCGGTGGAGATCGAGGCGTTCGTCGCCCTGAAGGCCTCGCTGGGCTTCATCGACCTGCAGCGCGAGACCGTCCCGGAGCCGGAGAAGCTGGCCTCCTGGTGGAGCTATCGGGCCGCCGACTTCCGCCAGTCGAACCGCGGCCTGCGCCTGGACCACATCCTGGTGACGCCCGGCCTGAAGGACGCCGCCTTCCGCCTGGGCGCCGCCGCCAGCCGCATCCACGACGACGTCCGCGCCTGGGAACGCCCCAGCGACCACGCCCCGGTGTCGGCGGATCTAATCCTTTAGGGCGTCAGCTTGTAGCCGCCGGCCTCGGTGAGCAGCAGCCGAGCGTTGGCCGGGTCCGGCTCGATCTTCTGGCGCAGGCGGTAGACGTGGGTCTCAAGGGTGTGGGTGGTGACGCCGGCGTTGTAGCCCCACACCTCGGCCAGCAACTCCTCGCGAGAGACGGCCTTCTCGCAGGCCCGGTAGAGGTATTTCAGGATGCTGGTTTCCTTCTCCGTCAGGCGGATCTTCCGCAGCTTCTCGTCGACCAGCATCTTGGCGGCGGGGCGGAACTCGTAGGCGCCCAGGCGGAACACCGCGCCCTCGGAATGTTCGTAGTCCCGCAGCTGGGCGCGGATGCGGGCCAGCAGCACGGCGAACTTGTAGGGCTTGGTGACGTAGTCGTTGGCCCCGGAATCCAGCCCCTGCACCGTGTCGTCGTCGGCCGCGGCGGCGGTCAGCATGATCACCGGGGTGGCGATGCCGTCCTGGCGGATGCGCCGGCAAGCCTCGCGGCCGTCGAAATCCGGAAGGTCGACATCCAGCAGGATCAGGTCCGGCTTGGCGTCCCGGGCGGCCTGCACGCCCGCGCCTGCGGTCTCGGCCTCGACGGTGTCGAAGCCTTCGGCCTGCAGCTGTTCGGCGATCGCGCCGCGAAGGTCCCGGTCGTCGTCGACGATGAGGAGGGTCTTGCGTTGGGCCATGGAGCGAACCAAACACCATCTAGGCCTTGTTCCGCAAAAGGATTTGAGGGTTCCGCGTGATCTTCACCGCCACGGCCGACGGAATGCTCGACTTAGGCGACCGCAAGGTCCGCTGCGCCCTGGGCCCCGCTGGGGTGAAGCCGGCCGCCCAGAAACGCGAGGGGGATGGCGCCTCTCCGGCCGGGATCTGGCCGATCCGCGAGGTCTGGTACCGCCCCGACCGGGGCGCGCCCCCGGCCAGCGCCTTCCGGGTCCATGCCCTCGCCCCCCACGACGGCTGGTGCGACGACCCCGCCGACCCGGCCTACAACCGCCACGTCGACCTGCCCTATCCGGCCGGCGCCGAGTCCATGTGGCGGGACGATGAGCTCTACGACATCGTGGTGGTCCTGGGGCACAACGACGATCCCCCGGCCCCCGGCCTGGGTTCTGCGATCTTCCTGCATGTGGCGAAGCCGGATTATCCCCCGACCCAAGGCTGCGTCGCCCTCGCCCGAGCCGACGTCGAGGCGCTGCTCAACATCGCCGAGCCCGGCGACGCCGTGGAAATCCGGGGCTAGGGCCGTTCCCCGAACACCGCCGAGCCCACCCGCACCCGGGTCGCCCCGAAGGCGATCGCCGTTTCGAAATCTCCGCTCATGCCCATGGAGAGCTCGGACAGCCCGTTGCGGGCGGCGATCTTGGCCAGCCGTGCGAAATGCGGGCCCGGCGGCTCGCCCAGCGGCGGGATGCACATCAGTCCCTCCACCGTGAGGCCAAAGTCCCGCCGACAGGCGGCGATGAAGGCGTCGGCCTCGGCGGGGGCGACCCCGGCCTTCTGCGGCTCCTCGCCGGTGTTCACCTGCACGTAGATGCGGGGGCTGCGGCCCTGCCGCGCCATCTCCTCCGACAGCGCCCGGGCCAGCTTTTGGCGATCCAGGGTCTCGATGACGTCGAAGAAGGCCACCGCCTCGCTGGCCTTGTTGGACTGCAACGGCCCGATCAGGCGCAGCTCCAGGCCCCCCGCGCGACCCTTCCAGCGGGCCATGGCGTCCTGCACCCGGTTCTCGCCGAACACCCGCTGTCCGGCCGCCAGCACCGGCTCCACAGCCTCCCACGGCTGCTCCTTGCTGACCGCGGTCAGCGCCACCGAGGCCGGATCGCGGCCGCAGGCTTGCGCCGCCCGGGCGATCCGGGCCACCACATCGGCATAGGCTTGGGCGGAGGCGGTCATTCCGGTGGGGTTCTGGAGCTTGGAGCGGACGGCCCGGCTCTTAGCGGCCCGCAGGCGGCTGCGGAAGGCCCCGCCGTCCCTGCTGTTCTTCACCGACCCCGCGCGGACTCCCGATCCCGAGGCGGTGGCCGGCCGCCTGCCGCGCGGCGCGGGGATCGTGTTCCGAGGCTTTGGCGACCCCGGCGCGCCGGCGCGGGCCGCGCGCCTGGCGGCCATCGCCCGGGCCCGGGGCCTGATCCTGCTGATCGGCCAGGACGCCGCCCTGGCGCTCAGGGTTCGCGCCCACGGCGTCCACCTGCCCGAGCGACTAGCCCACCGGGCCGGTCCCCTGAAGCGCGCCCATCCCCGCTGGATCGTCACCGTGGCGGCCCACTCGCTCCGCGCGGCGCGGCGGGCGCGGGCCGCCGACGCCGTGGTGCTGTCGCCGGCCCTGCCTTCGGCAAGCCCCTCGGCCGGCGCGCCCCTGGGGCCGGCGCGGCTGGCGACCCTGGTCCGACTGGCCGGCCGGCCGGTCTACGCCCTGGGCGGGATCACAAATGAAACGGCCCGCCGTCTGAGGGACGCGGGCCTGGTGGGTCTGGCGGCGGTGGAGGGCTTGTCGCCTAGAACTTGAACTCGGTCTGCAGCCGCACCCGAGGCTCCTCGGTCGCCGCGGTCCCGGCGCGCGGCGCCATGGCCTTCGAGCCGGCGGTGACCGGAAGCCGGTCGCCCACGCCCACCGAGCCGCCGACCCGCAGTGACGGGGTAATCCGGTAGTAGGCGCCGGCCTCGACGTCGTTCAGCGTCGAGGGGCGGGCCTCGAGCTCCTGCATGTTCAGGGTCAGACCCCAGCGGCCCTTGCTGGCGTCCCACTTCAGGGTCTTGCCGGGGCCGACCGCAGGCGTGGTGGGCTCGGTCGTGACGCTGAAATCCACCTTCTTGGAGGGCTTGTCGGCCGCCATGGCGCCGCCGGCCGCCACGCTGAAAAGCGCGGCCGCTAGGATCGTCATGCTGAGGCGGGCCTTGGTCATCACGACCTATATAGTCCTAACCGCTCGAATTTCACGAAACTAACTGACGTCAGTTCCGCCCTACCGTCCAGGTTGATTAAGAAGCGGGCGGCGCGAACGTCAACAGACTCCGGGGTCGGCGGGGTCCCATTGCGACGATATCGCTGGCGCCTGTGGCGGCTGGGCCACGCGATTCCTGTTTGGCGCCAGGGGGGGCGTTGTTATAGAGGGCCCGGCTCGGGGCGGCGCCGTGGCGCGATAACGCTGCGGAAATATACTGGAGACGGATGACAATGCCGTTTGTACGCGGTTCCTGGATGCGTGGCCTCTCGGCCTGCGCCGCGGCCCTGGCCCTCACGGGTCTGGCGGCCTGCAGCAGCGGCCCAACCGGCCGCGGCGGCGCCTCCGGCGATGTGGTCGAGGGCATCGGCGTCAACGGCTATCTGTGGCGCGCCTCGCTGGACACCCTGGCCTTCATGCCGCTCACCTCGGCCGATCCCTATGGCGGGGTGATCATTACGGACTGGTACTCCAGCCCGGCCGAGCCGAACGAGCGCTTCAAGTGCACGGTCTATATCCTCGACACGCGCCTGCGCGCCGACGGCCTCAACGTCGCGGTCTTTAAGCAGCAGCGCGGCGCCGACGGGGCCTGGGTGGACACCACCGCCTCCCTGCAGACCGAGGCCGACATCGAGAACGCCATCCTCAGCCGCGCGCGCCAGCTTCGACTCTCGAACATCCGGGGCTAAACGCGGCCCCATGGCCCGCTACGATCCCAAGGAAGTCGAGCCCCGCTGGCGCAAGGCCTGGGACGACGCCGACGCCTTCCGCGCGGTGATCGATCACAGCCGGCCCAAATACTACGTCCTGGAGATGTTCCCCTACCCGTCGGGGCGGCTGCACATGGGCCATGTGCGCAACTACGCCCTCGGCGACGTGGTCGCCCGCTTCAAGCGCGCGCGGGGCTTTTCCGTGCTCCACCCCATGGGCTGGGACGCCTTCGGCCTGCCGGCCGAGAACGCCGCCATGGAAAAGGGCGTCGATCCCAAGGCCTGGACCTACGAGAACATCGCCAAGATGCGGGCCGAGCTGAAGGAGCTGGGCCTTTCCATCGACTGGAGCCGCGAGTTCGCCACCTGCGACGTGGGCTATTACGGAAAGCAGCAGGCCTGGTTCCTCGACCTGTTCGAGCGCGGCCTGGTCTATCGCAAGGAGAGCCTGGTCAACTGGGACCCGGTCGACCAGACCGTGCTGGCCAACGAGCAGGTGGTCGACGGCCGCGGCTGGCGCTCCGGCGCGGTGGTCGAGAAGCGCAAGCTCAACCAGTGGGCCCTGCGCATCACCGACTACGCCGACCAGCTGGTCGGCGATCTCTCCACCCTCGATCGCTGGCCCGAGAAGGTGCGGGTCATGCAGGAGAACTGGATCGGCCGCTCCAAGGGCTGCCGGTTCCGCTTCCATGGCGAGGGCGTCCCGGGCGGCCTCGAGGTCTACACCACCCGGCCGGACACCCTCTACGGCGCCTCCTTTGTCGGCGTCGCGCCCGACCACCCGCTGGCCGCCGAGCTCGCCGCGCGCGATCCCGCCGCCGCCGCCTTCATCGAGACATGCCGCAGGGGCGGCGCCTCCGAGGCCGAGATCGAGACCGCCGAGAAGATCGGCTACGACACCGGCCTGCGCGTGAAACATCCCTTCGATTCGACCTGGGAGCTGCCGGTCTGGATCGCCAACTTCATCCTCATGGACTACGGGACCGGCGCGATCTTCGCCTGCCCGGCCCACGACCAGCGCGACCTGGACTTCGCCCGCAAGTACGCCCTGCCGGTGACGCCCGTGGTCCTGCCCCCCGGCGAGGATCCGGCGACCTTCGAGATCGGAGCCGAGGCCTATGTGGGGCCCGGGACCATCTTCAACTCCGATTTCCTGAATGGCCTGGACGTCGAGGCCGCCAAATCCGCCGCCATCGACCGGATCGAGGCCGCCGGCGATGGCGAAGGCGCCACGGTTTTCCGCCTGCGCGACTGGGGCGTCTCGCGCCAGCGCGCCTGGGGCTGCCCGATCCCGGTCGTGCATTGCGAAAAATGCGGCGTCGTCCCGGTCCCCAAGGACCAGCTGCCGGTCGCCCATCCTGACGACATCGTGTTCGGCAAGGCCGGCAACGCCCTGGAGCAGCACCCCACCTGGAAGCACACCGCCTGCCCGAGCTGCGGCGGCGCGGCCACGCGGGAGACCGACACCCTCGACACCTTCGTCGATTCCTCCTGGTACTTCGCCCGTTTCGCCAACCCGGACGCCGCCGAGCCGATCGACAAGGCCGCGGCCGACTACTGGCTGCCGGTGGACCAGTACGTCGGCGGCATCGAGCACGCCGTCCTGCACCTGCTCTACGCCCGCTTCGTCACCAAGGCCCTGGCCGACGAGGGGATGCTCTCGGTCCGCGAGCCCTTCGCCGGCCTCTTCACCCAGGGCATGGTCACCCACGAGACCTATCGCGCCGCCGGCGGCGAGTGGCTGGAGCCCGGCCAGGTCGAAGTCACCGCCCAGGGCAAGGCCCGCTCGGCCAAACTCATCGCCACCGGTGAGACCGTTTCCATCGGCGACGTCGAAAAGATGTCGAAGTCGAAGAAGAACACCGTCGCCCCGGAGGAGATCTTCCGGGTCTACGGCGTCGACGCCGCCCGGCTCTTCGTACTGTCCGACTCCCCGCCCGAGCGCGACACCCAATGGTCCACCGCCGGCGTCCAGGGCGCTTGGCGCTTCGTCACCCGGGTCTGGGAGGAGTTCGACGCCCATCCGGCCTCCACCTCCTGGCCCGACCCACTCACCGAGCGGGTGGACGACGCCCACGAGCTGACCCGCGCCGCCCACCGCACCGTCAAGGCGGTGACCGAGGCCATCGAGACCTTCCGCTTCAACTCCGGCATCGCCCGGCTCTACGAATTCCTCAACGTCCTGAAGGCCAATCCGCCGGTGGACGGCGACCCGATCATCCTCGCCGCCCGCCACCAGGCGCTCACCGCCTTCGCCCGGCTGATCGCCCCGTTCGTCCCGCACCTGGCCGAGGAGTGCTGGGCCCGCGTCGGCGGCCAGGGGCTGGTGGTTGAGGCGCCCTGGCCGGACTTCGACCCCGCCCTCGTCGCCGAGGCCGTCAAGGTCCTGCCCGTCCAGGTCAACGGCAAGCGGCGGGGCGAGATCGAAGCGCCGGCCGGCGCCGAGCCTGCCGAGGTCGAGAAGATCGTGCTAAGTCACCCGGAGCTTCCCAAGTGGCAGGGGGGCCAGGCCATCCGCAAGGTGATCGTGGTGAAGGATCGCATCGTCAATATCGTGGTCGCCTGATGCGCGGGGCCCTGATCTCCTTGGCGTTTGCGGGCCTGGGCCTGGCCGGCTGCGGCTTCACGCCCCTCTACGGCGCGCCCGGCGTCGCCTCCAGCCTGGCGGCGATCAGTGTGGTGACCCCGGAGGGCCGGGCCGGCCACCTGATCCGCGGCCACCTGGACGACGCCTTCGCCCACCGGCGCGGCGGCCCCGCCGCCTATTCCATGGAGCTCAGCCTCGGCGAGGCCCGCTATCCGCGCGGCGTGCGCATCGACAATGTCGCCACCCGCTACGAATACGTCCTCACCGCCACCTACGAACTGAAAGCCCAGCCCTCCGGTGCGCTGGCCAAGCGCGGCTCGGTGCGGGTGGAGCTGACCTACGACTCCGCCGACCAGCCCTACGCCTCCATCGCCGCCCAGCAGGACGCCCAGGACCGCGCCGCCGAGGAGGCCGCCCGCCGGATCGAGCTGGAACTGGCCGCCTGGCTCGCTGCCCAGCGAGGCTGAGCCTTAGATGATCCTCGGGAAGCGGCCCGACATCGAGCGATTCCTCCGGGCCCCCGATCCCGCCATCCGCGCGGCGGTGATCTACGGCCGCGACCTAGGGGTCGTCCGCGATCGCGGGCACGAGTTGGCCGGGCGCATCGCCGCCAATCCCGACGATCCCTTCGACGTCGCCCTGCTCACCGAGGCCGACATGGCCGACGACGCCGGCCGGCTGGAGGGCGAGCTCGCCGCCCAGTCGCTGATGGGCGGCCGCCGCCTGGTTCGCCTGCGGCTCTCCGGCGAAAAGCCCGCGGTCGACAAGCTCGCCGCCGAGGCCCTCACCCGTCACGCCGCCGGCGAACTGAATCCCGAGGCCTTCCTGATCGTCGAGGCCGGGAACCTCGGCAAGGACTCGGCCCTGCGCAAGGCCGCCGAGAAGGCCGAGGGAGCCGCCGCCATCCCCTGCTACGAGGACGAGCCCGGCGACGTCGCCCGCCTGGTCCGTGAAACACTGGCCAAGGACAGCGTCTCGCTGAACGCCGAGGCCCTGTCCCTGTTCGTGGCCCGCATGCCCAAGGAGCGCGGCGTCGCCCGCCAGGAGATCGAGCGCCTGGCCCTGTTCCTGGGCCCCGGCAGCGGCGCCAACGCCACGCCCGCCGACCTGGAGGCCTTCCTGGGCGTCGAGCCCGAGGCCTCGCTCTCCGACGCCGCCGCCGACGCCTTCGGCGGCAAACTGCGCGAGGCCCAGGCCGGCATCCGCAGGGCCGCGCAGGAGGGCGAGAGCGGCCCCGCCGCCGTCCGGGCGGTCGGCATGCACCTTGCCCGCCTACGCCGCGTCCTGACCCTCGTGAAGGCCGGGGCGGGGCCTCAGGAAGCCGCCAAGGCCTCCGGCGTGTTCTGGAAACAGGAGCGCGAGTTCCTGCGGCAGGTCCGCGCCTGGACCCTCGACGACCTGGACCGCCTGCATCCGGAGGTCCTCGCCGCCGACAGGGCCTGCAAGACCGCCGCCTCCCCCGACCGCCTGATCGCCGAACGCCTGGCGCTCACCGTGGCGGGAAGGGCGCGGCGGCTAGGGCTGTAGGCCTAGCCCCGCGTCAGCCGCCGGCACAGCTCGTCCAGCTGCTCCAGGCTCGCGTACTTCACCCGGATCTCGCCCGCCCCGCCTCGGTCGGCGATCTCCACGCTCATCCCCAGGGCCTCCTCCAGGTCCGATTCCAGCGCCGCCGTGTCGGCGTCCTTCACCGACTTGGCCCTCGGTCCCGACGCTTTCTTCGGCGCGCCGGTGGGCTTCTTCGCCAGGGCCTCGGTCTCGCGCACCGAAAGCGCGTTGCGCAGCACCATCTCGGCCAGGGCGCCGGGGTTTTCCGCGGTCAGCAGCGCCCGCCCGTGCCCCGCCGTCAGCCGCCCGCTCATCAGATGCTCCAGCACCTCGGACGGTAGGCCGGTCAGGCGTATGGCGTTGGCCACGTGGCTGCGGCTCTTGCCCACCGAGGCGGCCGCCCGCTCCTGGGTGTAGCCGAAGCGGTCCATCAGCGCCTTGTAGGCCAGGGCCTCTTCCACCGGATTCAGGTCCTGGCGCTGGACGTTCTCGATCAGGGCGATCTCCAGCGCCTTCTCGTCGTCCAGGGCCCGGACCAGGGCCGGCATGACCCTCAGCCCCGCCGCCTGTGAGGCCCGCCAGCGGCGCTCCCCGGCGACGATCTCATATTCACCCGGGTTTTTTGGCGACGGCCGCACCAGGATCGGCTGCAGCACGCCCTTGTCGCGGATGGAGTCCGCCAGCTCGGCGATCTCGGCTTCCGTGAAACGCCGGCGCGGCTGCTCCGGATTGCGGTGGATCAGCTCGATGGGCAGCTCGCGCACGCCTTCAGCGGTCGCAGAAACGGGCGCGGGCTCGCCCTCCTCGCCCAGCAGGGCCGACAGCCCGCGTCCAAGTCCTCTGCGGCTTTCAGCCATCACATTCCCCTAAGCGGCTGCCCGCGCGCGCCGCTCGCGCAGCACCACCTCGCGGGCCAGCCGCAGGTAGGCCTGGCTCCCCGCGCACTTCAGATCGTAGACCAGCGCCGGCTTGCCGAACGACGGCGCCTCGGAGACCCGCACATTCCGGGGGATCACCGTCTGGTAGACCACCTCGCCGAAGTGGGACCTCACGTCCCCCGCCACCTGCTCGGACAGCGAATTGCGCTTGTCGTACATGGTCAGGATGATCCCCTGGATCTCCAGGTCCGGGTTGAGGCTGCCGCGCACCAGGTCGATAGTCCGCATCAGCTGGGTCAGGCCCTCCAGGGCGAAGAACTCGCACTGCAGCGGCACCAGCACCGCGTCGGCCGCCGCCATGGCGTTGACGGTCAAGAGGTTCAGGCTCGGCGGGCAGTCGATCAGCACATAGGTGTAGTTTCCCGCCTCGCGCAGCGGCTCCAACGCGTCGCGCAGCTTGTAGGAGCGCCGCGCCTGGTGCCCCAACTCCAGCTCCACCCCCGAAAGGTCCGGGTCCGACGCCACCAGGTCCAGGCCCGGCACCGCGGTCGGCACGGTCGCCTCCAGCAGGGGCTTCTCGCCCATCAGCACGTCGTAGAGGGTGGTCTTGCGCTGCGCCCGGCCGACGCCCAGGCCCGTGGAGGCGTTACCCTGCGGATCGGAGTCGATCAGCAGCACCTTCTCGCCCACCGCCGCCAGCGCCGTCCCCAGATTGATCGCGGTGGTGGTCTTACCGACCCCGCCCTTCTGGTTGGCCACCACCAATACCCGTAATGCTCGGTCAGACCTTGCTGGCACGAACGGGGCTCCTCACGCGCACGATGCGGCCTCTGTCATCGCTCCGGGACGGAACGATCTCGGCCGCAAACTCCCAATATCTTGTAGCTTCTTCCAGTTCGGACGCAACATCTTGACCCTTGAGGAACAGGGCCACCGTGTCGCCCTTCAGGTAGGGCCGGGCATACCCGAACAGGCGGGCGAGCGGGGCGCAAGCCCGGGCGGTGACGATATCCACAGTGAGCTTCAGGTTTTCCGCCCTGTCGTTGTGGACCGTGGCCGGCAGCGCCAATTCCCCAACGACCTCCGCGAGGAAGCGGCACCTCTTCGCCATGCTTTCCACCAGGTGCACATGGAAACCCGGCCGCCCCTTGCCGAGTATGGCCAACACCAACCCGGGGAAGCCCGCGCCCGCCCCCAGGTCAGCCCAGATCAGCGCCTCCGGCTCCAGGTCCAGCAGCTGGGCGCTATCCCAGGCATGCCGGTTCCAGAAGTCCGGAAGGGTTGAGGGGCCCACCAGGTTCATCACCGCATTGCCCGCCGCCAGCATCTCCAGGAACCGCGCCAGGTCGGCCATCTGGTCCGGGGTCGCGCCGCTCAGGATGGCGAAATCGTCGGCGGTCACGCTGCTCGGCGCCGCACATGGGCCAAAAGCGCGGTCAGCGCCCCCGGCGTCACGCCCTCGATCCGCGCCGCCTGCCCCAGGGTCAGGGGGCGCACCGCGGCCAGCTTCTCGCGCACCTCGTTGGAGAGCCCGCCGATCGCGCCGTAGTCCAGCTCGCTTGGCAGCCGCAGGTCCTCGTCGCGCCGGAAGGCCACCGCATCCGCCGCCTGCCGGTCCAGATAGCCCGCATAGGAGGCGTCGATCTCAACCTGCTCGCGCACATCCGCCCGCCAGCTGCCGATCTGCGGCCAAAGCCGCGCCAGGTCCTCGAACCCGATGGTCGGATAGGCCAGGAGCTGCATCACATCCCGGCGCTGGCCGTCGGCCTTCACCGGCAGCCCGGCCTTGGCCGCCGCATCTGGGGTCAGGGTCAGCGACCGCGCCATGGCCCGGGCCTCGGCCAGCGCCGCCGCCTTCTCGCCGAACGCCCGCGCCCGCGCCGAGCCCACTACGCCCAGGTCCACCCCTCGCGCCGTCAGCCGCTGGTCGGCGTTATCGGCCCGCAGGCTCAGGCGGAACTCCGCCCGCGAGGTGAACATCCGATAGGGCTCGGTGACGCCCCGCGTCACCAGGTCGTCGATCAACACCCCGATGTAGCCCTCGTCGCGGGCGAATTGCGCCGGCTCGGCCCCGGACGCCGAACGCGCGGCGTTCAGCCCAGCCACCAGCCCCTGCGCGCCCGCCTCCTCGTAGCCCGTCGTCCCGTTGATCTGGCCGGCTAGGTAGAGGCCCGGCAGCGCCTTCACCTCCAGGGTCGGATAGAGCTCGCGCGGGTCCACATAGTCGTACTCGATGGCGTAGCCGTGCCGCTTCACCACCACCGCCTCAAGGCCCGGGATGGTGCGCAGGAACAGGTCCTGGGTCTCGGCCGAGACCGAGGTCGACACCCCGTTCGGATAGACCGTGGTGTCGTCCAGCCCCTCCGGCTCCAGGAAGATCTGGTGGCTGGTCTTGTCGCGGAACCGCACCACCTTGTCCTCGATCGAGGGGCAATAGCGCGGGCCCCGGCCCGAGACCCGCCCGCCATAGACCGCGCTCTCGCCCAGCCGCTCGGCGATGATCCTGTGGGTCTCCTCGGTGGTGAAGGTGATCCCGCACTCCACCTGCCGTGTGGTGATCGCCGCCGTCAGGAACGAGAACGGGATCGGCTCGGCGTCCGACGCCTGCGTCTCCAGCCGGTCCCAGGCGATGGTCGAGCCGTCCAGCCGCGCGGGCGTGCCGGTCTTCAGCCGCCCCATCTTCAGCCCGGAGGCGTAGAGCCGGTCGGAAAGCCCGATGGCGGGGGCGTCGCCCACCCGGCCAGCCGGAATCCGCAGCTCGCCCTGGTGGATCACGCCCTTCAGGAAGGTCCCGGTGGTCAACACCACCCGGCCGGCGCGGTACTCGGTCCCGGAGCCGCCCACGGCCCCGGCCACCCGCCCGTCCTCGACGATCAGGTCCTCCACCGCCTCGGCGACGATCTGAAGGTTCGGTGTCGCGCCCAGCTCGGCCTGCATCGCCTCGCGATAGAGCTTCCGATCGATCTGCGAGCGCGGCCCGCGCACCGCCGCCCCCTTGGAGCGGTTCAGCATCCGGAACTGGATACCGGCCACATCGGCCAGCCGGCCCATCACCCCGTCCAGGGCGTCGATCTCGCGCACCAGATGGCCCTTGCCCAGCCCGCCGATCGCCGGGTTGCAGCTCATCTCGCCGATGGTCTCGAGCTTGTGGGTGAGCAGCAGGGTGCGCGCGCCGAACCGCGCCGCCGCGGCCGCCGCCTCGCAGCCGGCGTGCCCGCCGCCGATGACAATGACATCCCAGGTCGCCATGAGGCGGCTCATATAGGCCAAGCGGGCCGGTGTTTCACGTGAAACAGCACCGCGGCGCGGTCACTTGCCGATGCAGAACGTCGCAAATATCCTCCCCAGCACATCCTCGGGATCGATCCGCCCGGTGATCCGGTCCAGCGCCCGGGCCGCCAGCCGCACGTCCTCGGCGGCCAGCTCCACATGCTCCCGCTGGTCGATGGCCGCCCGCAGCCGCGCAGCGGCCTCCGACAAAAGCTCCCGATGCCGTAGCCGCGTGGCGGCCGGCGGCTCAGCCCCCGTCAGCGCGCCCACCACCTTCTCGGTCAGGGTCGCCTCCAGCCACGCCACGTCGTTCGGGCTCCTGGCGGTGAACGCCACGCCCGGCAGGGCGCCTTCCCCCAGGTCCCGCTTGGTCACCAGCCTGAGGTCGTCCGGCCCGGCGCCCTCGAAAGAAGCCTCCGGGTCCGTCCCGTCGGCCAGCCAGACCCGCATGTCCGCCGCCTCGCCCCAGGCCCGCGCCCGCCGCACCCCTTCCGCCTCGATCTCGTCAGCGGATTCACGCAGCCCGGCGGTGTCGGCGACGATCACCTTGTAGCCGCCCAGCACCATCGGGACCTCGATGATGTCCCGGGTGGTGCCCGGCGTCGGAGTGACGATGGCCGCCTCCCGCCCCGCCAGGGCGTTCAGCAGGGTGGATTTGCCGGCGTTGGGCGAGCCCAAGAGGGCGATGCGGAACCCCTCCCGCACCTTCAGGCCACGCTCGGCGTCGGCCGCCGCGGCCTCGATCTCGCCCAACAGCAACTCAAGGACCGGCCGCGCATGGGCCGCCACCTCGGCCGGAACCTCCTCGTCGGGAAAGTCCACCGCCGCCTCCAACAGCGCCAGCGCCTCGGTCAGCGCCTCGCGCCAGCGCGCCTGGACACCGGAAAGCCGCCCGCCCAGCTGCTCCAGGGCCTGCCTGCGCTGCGCATCGGTCTCCGCGTCGATCAGGTCGGCCACGCCCTCAGCCTGGGCCAGGTCCAGCTTGCCGTGCTCGAAGGCCCGCCGAGTGAACTCCCCCGGCTCGGCCAGGCGCAGGCCCAGTCCGGAGAGCGCCGCCAGCAGGGCCGAGACCACCGCCGTCCCGCCGTGGACCTGCAGCTCGGCCACATCCTCGCCGGTGTAGCTGGCGGGGGCCGGGAACCACAGCACCAGGCCCCGGTCGATCCCGCCCAGGTACCGCACCGCCGCCTGGCGCGCCGGCGGCAGATCGCCGGCCAGCGTTCGAAGGGCCTCCGCCGCCCCAGGTCCCGAAATCCGCACCACCGCCACCGCCGCCCGGCCGGCGGCCGTGGCGGGCGCGAAGATGGTGTCGCTCATTTTTCGGTCGTCCCGCCCCCGAATCCGCCTTCCATCATCTTGCGCATCTGGTCCTGGGCGCCCGCCCCGAAGCTCATCCAGTTCTTCATGAACTCCTGCGGGTCGAGCATCGCCATGTTGGCGTCGATCCGCTTGCCCATCTCCGAGACCAGGTGGTCGTTGAGCGGGCTCAGGTCCGGCAGGCCGAGGAAGCGGCGCGCCTCCTCCGGCGAGCAGTCGACTTCCATGGTCACCTTCATCTCATCACCCTTCCGCGTCCCGAACCTAGCGGCTACTAGCCTTGCGCTTAGGCCAGTTTGCAAGAGCGGGAGACGCCGACATGGGCGAGCGGGTTACGATCACCACGGACGACGGCGCCTTCTCGGCCTATGTGGCGCGGCCTTCAGCCGCCAAGGCGCCCGCCGTCGTGATCCTTCAGGAGATCTTCGGGGTCAACAAGGTGATGCGCGACATCGCCGATGGCCTGGCGGGGCAAGGGTTCCTGGCCATCTGTCCGGACCTCTTCTGGCGCATCGAGCCGGGCATCGACATCACCGACCAGTCCAAGGCCGAGTGGGAGAAGGCCTTTTCCCTCTTCCAGGCCTTCGACGTCGACGCCGGGATGGACGACATCGCCGCCACCATCACCCACATCCGCGCCGACCCCGGCTGCAACGGCAAGGTCGGCGCGGTGGGCTTCTGCCTGGGTGGCCTGCTGGCCTTCCTGACCGCCGCCCGGACCGACGCCGAGGCCTCGGTCTCCTACTACGGGGTCGGCATCCAGGACCGGCTGCCCGAAGCCGAAAAGATCGCACGGCCGGTGATGCTGCACATCGCCGAGGCCGACAAGTTCGTGCCACCGCAGGCCCAGGCGCTGATCCTTCAGGGCCTGAAGGACCATCCGTGCGTGACCATCCACACCTACCCCGGACGCGATCACGCCTTCGCCCGCCCAGGCGGCGAACACTATGACCCGGAAGCCGCCGGCCAGGCTGGCGCCCGCAGCCTCGCCTTCTTCCGCGAGCACCTGGCCTGATGCGCGCGATCCGCTTCGACACCACCGGCGGCCCGGAAGTCCTGCAGGTCGTGGACGTCCCTCGCCCCGAGGTGCAGCCGGGCACGGTGCTGATCCGGCACCAGGCCATCGGGGTGAATTTCATCGACACCTACTTCCGCACCGGCCTCTACCCCGCGCCGCTGCCCTGCATTCCGGGTTCGGAAGCGGCCGGAATCGTCGAGGCGGTGGGCGAGGGGGTGACCCGCTTCGAGGTCGGCGACCTCGCCGCCTATTGCATCGGCCTGGGCGGCTATGCCGAGTACGGGCTGGTGGCCGAGGGCAGAGCCGTGAAGGTCCCGGCCGGCGTCGAGATCACCCTCGCCGCCGCCGCCCTGCTGAAGGGCGCGACCGCCGAGTACCTGCTGCACCGGACCTATCCGGTGAAGCGCGGCGACACGATACTGCTCCATGCGGGCGCCGGCGGCGTCGGCCAGATCGCGATCCAGTGGGCCAAGGCCCTGGGCGCCCAGGTGATCACCACCGTCGGGTCCGAGGAGAAGGCCGACATCGCCCGCAAACTCGGCGCGGACCACGTCATCCTCTACCGCCACGAGGATGTGGCCGCCCGCGTGCGGGCCATCACCGGCGGGCTCGGGGTTCCGGTCGGCTACGACTCGGTGGGCAAGGACACCTTCGAGGCGACCCTGGCCAGCCTGTCGGTCCGGGGGATGTTCGTCTCCTACGGCAACGCCTCCGGCGCCGTGGAGCCCTTCTCGCCGCAACGCCTGGCGGCCGGCGGCTCGCTGTTCTTCGCCCGTCCGCGCCTGGGCGATTACATCGCCACCCCGGAGGAACTCGACCTGAGCGCCGGCCGTCTTTGGGCGGTGCTGCGCGACGGGACGGTCAAGATAGACATCGCCCAGACCTTCGCGCTCGAAGACGCCCGCGCCGCCCACGAAGCCCTCGAGGGCCGCCGGACGGTCGGCGCCAGCCTGTTGATCCCCTAGCGCTGTTTCACGTGAAACAGCGGGCGCGGCCCGCGCCCTACGTATTCATCGACTGATAGAACTCTTCGTTGTTCTTCGACGACCGCAGCTTGTCGAGCAGGAACTCGATGGCGTCCTGGGCGCCCATCGGGTTGAGGATCCGCCGCAGGATGTAGGTCTTCGTCAGGTGTTCCTTCGGCGTGATCAGCTCTTCCTTCCGGGTGCCGGACTTCAGCACGTCGATGGCCGGGAAGATGCGTTTGTCGGCGACCTTGCGGTCGAGAATGATTTCCGAGTTACCGGTGCCCTTGAACTCTTCGAAGATCACCTCGTCCATCCGCGAGCCCGTATCGAT
>CANJRI010000032.1 GCA_947476555.1 Caulobacteraceae bacterium | reverse complement strand
GTGAACGGGCCCACATCAAACGCCAGACCATCCAACATCGGCGCTTGCAACACCGCAAAATCGCCGCCTAAATATCAACCCCAGATGAGGCCATCTCTCCGCTAAATCCGGACCCCACCTGTCTCAAAACATCTGACGACGTACAGTCGTGCTGCTGCTTCTGGTGACGCTGCGGGTGACAAGCTGCGCCTCGACGCCGGTCGACAGGCCGTCGATCGCGGAGCTGACCGAACCGCCACCGGCGCCGCCGCCGGTGACGCAGACCGAGTGCCGGGTGGCCGGCTGGGAAGGCCCGGCGCGCGCCAACGCCGGCAGTCTCCAGACGCTGGCCTGGGCGCCGTTCCGCCGCCCAGAGATCGGTTGGGAGACCTATGCGCCGCTGATCGCCCGGGAGATCGGCACCTCCTGCGGCCCGCAAAGCGAGGGTTTCGCCAAGGCCCTGGCCGCCTGGCAGTCGGGCCAGACCCCGCCCGCCGACGGGATATTCAAGGCCGAGGACTTCGCTCGGCTCCAAGGGGTCGTCCAGACCCGGCGGCCTGTGATCAAGCTGGCGGCTGCGAAGATCTGTCCGGACACAGCCGATGTCCTGGCCACCGCACGGCTGGAAGAAGGCTATTCCGGCAAGACCGTCTGGCTGCGGCCGGGAGCCCTGGACGCCTACCGGCGGATGGTGGCGGCGGCCAAGGCCGAGGTCCCGGAGATCGCCGCCGACCCGCGCAATCTGACCATCTTCTCAGGCTATCGCAGCCCCGCCGCCGACGCCGCCCGATGCGCGAGCGAAGGCAATTGCGACGGGATCGTCCGCGCGGTCTGCTCGCCGCATCGCACCGGCCTGACGGCGGACGTCTACGTCGGCCAGGCGCCCGGCTTCGGCCCGGATTCGACGGCCGACCCGAACCGGCTGTTCATGACCCGGACCGCCACCTACCGCTGGCTGCTGGCCAACGCCCACCGGTTCGGCTGGGTGAACTACCCCTTCGAGCCCTGGCACTGGGAGTGGACGGGAGAAGCGCCCTAGGCCGCGGCGCGGGCGCCCGCCAGGAGCATCCGGATCTGGTCCCTGGCGCGAACTTCCAGCCTCTCGACGTTCCAGTCCTGATAGATCAGGCGCACGAAATTCGAGAGATAGACGTCGAATGTCATCTCTGACCGTAGTTGCAGCTCTCCGGCGCCCGCCAGTTCACCCCGCTCCACCGCGGCTTCCAGGAGCTCGGTGAAGAAGTCATGCAAGGCGACATTGCCTGGCTGGTTTCGCAGAATCCGGCCCTCAGGGCTCCAGGCCACCCCGAACGCCGCCCGCGCCAACGGAAGCCGAGCGCCGTAGAAATTATAACCGGCCATCATCACCCGAAGGAGCTGATCCTCGATCCGCTGAGCCTTGCCCGCCGCATCGCGCATGACCTCAAGCAGCTCTTCCGCGTCGGCGCTCATGATGTCGCCGAACAGGTCCGACTTGTCATCGAAGTTGGCGAACACCGCGCCGGTGGACATCCCGGCGGCGGCGGCGATATCGCGGATGGTGGCCCCCTCGTAACCCACTTCGCTGAACAGCAGGCGCGCGGCGGCCAGCACCTTTGCCCGGGTCTGTTGCTTGGCCAGGGCCCGGCGGGTCGGAGCCCGCTGCGGCGCTACGCCGGCGACGTCGGAGGGGGAGAGGTGCTTCATCGGATTCCTAAAGCAGGGCGGCGACGGCGCTACGCGGACTTCGGGCTGGTTAAACATGTTCAACGAACGTGTTGTCAACCTACCTCACGCATCGCGCGGCGCACAGAAATAATGTCGGTCGCCGAACAGACACGATGACCAATGATTGGCCTCTGAAACATGATCGACCCGCGACCCGTCAGGGGTCGGATGGCCGGAAAGCCAGCAGTGGCCCTCGCCGCA
Organism: Caulobacteraceae bacterium; assembly: GCA_947476555.1. Lineage (GTDB taxonomy): Bacteria > Pseudomonadota > Alphaproteobacteria > Caulobacterales > Caulobacteraceae > Phenylobacterium. Next base: position 24,322 of record CANJRI010000032.1, on the reverse strand, counting down.
CAGGAGCCCTAAACTCCGCCGCATGGACCTCTTCGACTATCTGATCATCGCCGCCCTGGTCACGGTGGCTTCGGTTCTGGCCCTGGGAATCTTCGCGCTTTTCCGAGGTGGCGACTTCGGCCGGTCCTATTCCAACAAGCTGATGCGCCTGCGGGTGGTGACCCAGGCCGTGGCGATCGTCGTGCTGATGGCGGCGTTCTGGTGGCGCAGCCACGGCTGAACGGGCGTCAGGGGGCGGGGGACGCCGGAACGGGCCGGCCGATCGTCGCCTTGGCCTCGGCCTCCGCCGCCTTGTCATCGATGGTGCGCCCGGTGATGTCGGAGATCAGCACCGGCTGGGCGCAGACGCGGCTGGAGTAGTCCCACCACTTATGGGCCGACTCGCACTTCTTCATCGGGATGATCCAGCCCACCTGCCAGACGAGCGCGCCGACGACGAGCAGGGTGAAGACGCCGAGGAAAATCAGCATCAGGCGGTTGAGATTGCTCTTCATGGACCCCCTTCTAGGTATCCTGACCACGGTCTGGCTAGCCCAGGCGCCGGGTTAATATAAGAAAGGCGCAGGGCCGTGCGCTTGCATTGCCCAAAGGAACCATTATCCGCAGCCATACAGTCCCCCCAACCAGAGTCTGAGGCGCAAGCGACCATGAAGGTGCTGGTCCCGGTCAAACGGGTGATCGATTACAATGTGAAGGCCCGCGTGAAGGCGGACCAGTCGGGCGTCGACCTCGCCAATGTGAAGATGTCGATGAACCCCTTCTGCGAGATCGCGGTCGAGGAGGCCGTACGGCTTCGCGAGAAGGGCGTCGTGAGCGAGATCGTGGCGATCTCCATCGGCCCGATCCAGGCGCAGGAGACCCTGCGAACGGCGCTGGCCATGGGCGCCGACCGCGCCATCCTGATCCAGAGCGACCAGGACCTGGAGCCACTGGCGGTGGCCAAGGTCCTGCAGGCGGTGATCGCCGAGGAGAAGCCGGAGCTGGTGCTGATGGGCAAGCAGGCCATCGACGGCGACAACAACGCGGTCGGCCAGATGCTGGCCGCCCTGCTGGGCTGGCCCCAGGCGACCTTCGCCTCGGCGGTCGAGATCGCCGGCGGCAAGGCCAAGGTCACGCGCGAGGTGGACGGCGGCCTGCAGACCCTTGAGGTCACGCTGCCGGCCGTGGTCACCGCGGACCTGCGCCTCAATGAGCCGCGCTACGCCAGCCTGCCCAACATCATGAAGGCCAAGAAGAAGGTGCTGGATGTGAAGGACGTGGCCTCGCTCGGCGTCGACACGGTCCCACGGCTGAAGGTCATGAAGGTCACCGAGCCGCCGAAGCGCGCCGGGGGCATCAAGGTGGAAAGCGCCGCCGATCTGGTCATGAAGCTTAAGAACGAAGCGGGGGTTCTCTAGATGGCCGTCCTCGTCATCGCCGACCACGACGACACCACCGTGCGGGATTCCACCCACAAGACGGTGACCGCCGCCCTGGCGCTGTCCAGCGACGTGGACATCCTGGTGGCCGCGGCCAAGACCGGGGCCCTCGCGGCCCAGGCCGCCAAGATCGCCGGCGTCCGCAAGGTGCTGACCGCCGAGAGCGCGGCGCTGGGCCAGGGGCTGGCGGAGGCTTTCGAAGCCCTCGTCGTTCCCTTGATGGCCGGCTACGACGCCGTGCTCACCCCCGCGACATCGCAGGGCAAGAACGTCAGCCCGCGGATCGCCGCGAAGCTGGACGTGGCGCAGATCTCCGACGTCATCCAGGTGGTCGACGCGAACACCTTCGTGCGACCGATCTATGCCGGCAACGCCCTGGAGACCGTGCAGTCCTCCGACGCCAAGAAGGTGATCACGGTGCGGCCCACCGTGTTCAAACCCGCTGGCGACGGCGGATCGGCGAAGATCGAGGCGGTTTCCGCCCCCGGCGCGCCGGCCGGCACGAAGTTCGTCGGGCAGGAGCTGGTCAAGTCGGCGCGTCCAGACCTGGGCGGCGCCAAGATCGTGGTGTCCGGCGGGCGGGCGATGGGCTCGGCCGAGGAGTTCCACAAAGTGATCGAACCGCTGGCCGACAAGCTGGGCGGGGCCGTGGGCGCCAGCCGGGCGGCCGTGGACGCCGGCTACGCGCCCAACGACTACCAGGTCGGCCAGACCGGCAAGGTGGTCGCGCCCGATCTCTATGTGGCGATCGGCATCTCCGGGGCCATCCAGCACCTCGCCGGAATGAAGGACTCCAAGGTCATCGTGGCGATCAACAAGGATCCCGACGCGCCGATCTTCCAGGTCGCGGATTATGGCCTGGTGGCCGACTACAAGGTCGCCGTGCCCGAGTTGATGGAAGAGCTCACCAAGATCGGGAAGTGAGCGCCTAGCGACTCTTCCCGGACGACCGCGAGGCCCATCCAGGCTCCAGGCGCCAGCCGCCAGCCACGCCTCGCGGCGGGCCCGAAACCTGTTGCATCGCAGCAAAGCCCTTGCGGCGCCGCGCAAAGGGCATAGAAATGCCTTCCGAAAAACGCCCGGCGCCCGGGGGGCGCGCCCGTACAGAGGCTCGAAGAAAAAGATGGGACAGATCAAGACTATCGGCGTGATCGGCGCGGGCCAGATGGGCTCGGGGATCGCGCACGTGGCCGCCGTGAACGGCTACAAGGTGCTGCTGCACGACGTCAGCGCCGATCGGATCGTCAAGGGCATCGAGGCGATCCGGGGCAACATGATCCGGCAGGTGGGCAAGGGCCACATGGTCCAGGCGGACATGGACGCGGCCCTGGCCAACATCAGCGCGGCCAACGAGTTGCAGGCCATCGGGACCACCGACCTGGCCATCGAAGCGGCGACCGAGGACGAGGACGTCAAGAAGGCGATCTTCAAGGCCCTGGCCCCGCACCTGTCCGACAAGACGCTGCTGGCCTCCAACACCTCTTCGATCTCGATCACCCGGCTGGCCTCGACCACCGATCGGCCGGAGCGGTTCATCGGGCTGCACTTCATGAACCCGGTGCCGATCATGCGCCTGGTGGAGATCATCCGGGGCATCGCCACCGACGCCCACACCTACGAACTGGCCGTCAACTTCGCCAAGTCGCTGGGCAAGACCACGGCCAACGCCGAGGATTTCCCCGCCTTCATCGTCAACCGCATCCTGATCCCGATGATCAACGAGGCCATCTACACGCTCTACGAGGGCGTGGGCACGGTGGACGCCATCGACACCGCCATGAAGCTGGGCGCCAACCACCCCATGGGCCCGCTGGAGCTGGCGGACTTCGTGGGCCTGGACGTGGTGCTGTCGGTGATGAACGTCCTCTACGACGGCCTGTCGGATTCCAAGTACCGGCCCTGCCCGCTGCTCGTGAAATACGTCGAGGCCGGCTGGCTGGGCCGCAAGTCCGGCCGCGGCTTCTACGACTATCGCGGCGAGAAGCCGGTCCCGACGCGCTGACGTCGGCGCGTCCCGCCGCGCGCGCCTGGACTTCTGGGCAGATGGCACGCCATGCTCGGGCAGCATGGGCTACCTGATCCTGAAAGCACTGCTGTCCGGCCTGATGATCGCCGTGGTTTCGGAGATCGCCAAGCGCAGCCCTGGCCTGGGCGGACTGATCGCGTCGCTGCCGCTGGTCTCGGTGCTGGGGATGATGTGGCTCTGGCGCGACACGCACGACACCATGCGGTTGGCCTCGCACGGCGAGGCGACGTTCTGGTTCGTACTGCCCTCCCTGCCGATGTTCCTCCTGGTCCCCGCTCTGCTGAGGCGTGGCGTGCCGTTCTGGCCGGCCCTGGCCGGCGGCTGCCTGCTGACCATGGGCCTCTACCTCTTGATGATCTGGGCGGCGCCTCGGCTCGGCGTCCGCGTCTGACCAGCCGAGAGGATTCTTTGCGGACCCCTGTCGGCCTCTGGCATCCTCGTCCGTCCTAGGACCGTACGAGGACGCCGATGCTCTACACCCTGCTCTGCTACAACGCCGAGGACGTGGTCTTCTCCTGGAGCCAGGAGGAGGACGACGCGGTAATGGCGCGCCTCGGCGTGATCCATGAGCGGCTGCACAAGGCCGGCAAGCTCGGGCCCTCCCTGCGGCTGGTCCCCACGACGGCGGCCACGACCCTGCGCAAATCCGATCCACCGCTGGTGATCGACGGCCCGTTCGCCGAGACCAAGGAGCAGCTCCTGGGCCTCTATGTGCTCGACTGCGAGAACCTGGACGAGGCGCTGGAGATCGCCCGCGAGCTCGGGCGGGCGAACCCGGGCGGCAGCTATGAGATCCGCCCGATCCGGCTGTTCCTGCCCGGCGACCTGAAGGTCGGCGCGGCGTGAGCGACCTGGCCTGGATCAACGCGGCGATCGCCGCCGCGAGGCCCCAGGCCGTCGGCGCCCTGCTGCGCTATTTCCGCGACCTGGACACCGCCGAGGAGGCCTTCCAGGACGCCTGCCTCAGGGCGCTGAAGAACTGGCCCCAGAACGGCCCGCCGCGCGACCCGGCCGCCTGGCTGATCATGGTCGGCCGGAACGCGGCGCTGGACGGGGTGCGCAAGCGCGCGCGGCAGACGGCGCTGCCGCCCGAGGAGGTGCTGTCGGACTTGGACGACGCGGAGGAGGCGACGGTGCAGCGCCTGGACCAGGCCGACTACCGCGACGACGTCCTGCGCCTGCTGTTCATCTGCTGCCACCCGGACCTGCCGCCCACCCAGCAGGTCGCGCTGGCCCTGCGGATCGTCTCGGGACTGACGGTCCGGCAGATCGCCAGGGCCTTCCTGGTGGGCGAGGCGGCCATGGAGCAGCGGATCACCCGGGCCAAGGCCAAGATCGCCCAGGCGGGCGTGGCCTTCGAGACGCCCAGCCCCGCCGACCGGGCCGAGCGGCTCGCGGCCGTGGCGGCCATGGTCTACCTGGTGTTCAACGAGGGCTATTCCACCGGCGGGCCCCGCGCACCGCTGGCCGAGGAGGCCATCCGGCTGGGCCGGCTGCTGCTGCGGCTGTTCCAGACCGAGCCAGAGGTCATGGGCCTGCTGGCGCTGATGCTGCTGCAGCACGCCCGTTCGGGCGCCCGCTTTTCCGAGGACGGCTCGCTGATCCTGCTGGAGGACCAGGACCGGTCCAGCTGGGACGGCAAGCTGATCGCCGAGGGGCTGGCGGTGGTCGACAAGGCGGTGCGTCACCGCCGGCTCGGCCCCTATCAGATCCAGGCCGCCATCGCCGCCATCCACGCCCGGGCGACGCGACCGGAGGACACAGACTGGCCGGCCATCGACGAACTCTACGCGACGCTGGAGTTGCTGCAGCCGTCGCCGGTGGTGACGCTCAACCGCGCGGTGGCGGTGAGCAAGGCGCGCGGCCCCGAAGAGGCCCTGGAGATGATCGAGCCGCTGGCGGACCGGCTGGGGAGCTATTTCCACTTCCACGGCGCGCGCGGCGCCTTCCTGCTGCAGCTGGGCCGCGAGCGGGAGGCGCAGGACGCCTTCGGCCGGGCCATCGCCCTGGCCGGCACCCCCGCCGAAGCCGCCCACATCCGCCAGTACCTGGATCGGCTGATGGCCGACAGCGCCCGGGCCGTCAGCTAGGTATTTTCAGAGAAGGAGACCCCCATGTCGGAGACCCAAGCGCCCGTGAAGGTGAAGGGCGGCCTCGTCGCCTACCTCAACGTCGACGGCGCCATCGCGGCGGCGGAGTTCTACGTGAAGGCCTTCGGGGGCGAGATCGCCTCGCAGATCCCGCCCGACGCCCAAGGCCGGTCCATGCACGTCCACGCCTATATCCAGGGGACCTCGCTGATGCTCAGCGACTTCTACCCCGAGCACGGCCACCCGAAGGTGGAGTCGCAGGGCTTCCTGCTGATGCTGCCCATCGAGAACGACATCCACGCGCGTTTCCAGCGGGCCGTGGACGCCGGCTGCACGGTGGTCCAGCCGGTGGAGAAGATGTTCTGGGGCGACCTCTATGGCGCGCTCAAGGACCCCTGGGGCGTCTCCTGGGCGATGAACCAGCAGGCGTGAGCCGTCTGCGACGCTAAACCGTTCGACTTCCAGGGATTCCGCATCGGATACTCGCTAGTCATTCGGATGGCGGTTCCATGCGGCGGCTGACCCTCGCGCTGCTCTGCGCGACCTATCTCTGCCTCTCGTTGATCGTCGCGCTCACCCTGTGGCGCAACGGCGGCGGGTGGGGCGCGGGCGTGGCCGCCCTGGTGGGCGGCCTGGGGCTTTGCTTCGCCTTCCACGGCCTGATCGAACGGGCCCTCGAGACCCCGGTGATCCGCGGCGAGATCGAAGCCGTCCGCGAAGCCCACCGCATCGTCCTGGAACAGCTGGAGCGGCTGGACGGCAAGCTGGCGGACATGGCCCAGGCCGTCGAGGTGGACGAGCGCCGCTCGGTGGAGCTTTCCGACGAGGTGCACATGCTGGAGGTGCTGGTCCAGCGCCTGCAGGACCGGCTGAACGACCCCGGCGAGGCGTTGCGCTTCCCCGGCCGGCCGCCGGCGGCCGCGCCCCAGGTGGGCGCGCTGATGGACACCATCCGCGAGGCCCTGACCGAGAACCGCGTGGACCTCTATCTGCAGCCGGTGGTCAACCTGCCCCAGCGCAAGACCATCTTCTACGAGAGCTTCTCGCGGCTGCGCGACGCCTCCGGCCGGGTGATGATGCCGGCCGAGTACCTGGCCGTTGCGGAGCCCGCGGGCCTGGTCACCGCCATCGACAACCTGCTGCTGTTCCGCTGCGTGCAGATCGTCCGGCGGCTGGCCAAGCAGGACCGCAAGATCGGCATCTTCTGCAACGTCTCCATGGCCAGCCTCGGCGACGAGAGCTTCTTCCCGCAGTTCCTCGACCTGCTGGCCGCCAACCGCGACCTCTCCGGCGCCCTGATCTTCGAGATCGGCCAGGCGGCGTTCGACGCGCGCGGCGCGGTGGAGGCGCGCAACATGGGCAAGCTGGCCGAACTGGGCTTCCGCTTCTCGATGGACAAGGTCAGCGACCTCGACATCGACCTGCAGGACCTGGTGCGGGCCGACGTGAAGTTCGTGAAGATCGGCGGGCAGGCGCTAATCGACGAGCTGGTGGAGGTGGACGGCCGGCTGGTGCTGAAGTCCCTGCCCGACCTCGCCGCCGAGGACTTCGCCAAACTTAATCGACGCTATGGCATCGAACTGATCGCCGAGAAGATCGAGACCGAGCGGCAGGTGGTGGACATCCTGGAGCTCGACTTCGCCTACGGCCAGGGCCACCTGTTCGGCGAGCCCCGGGCGATCAAGGACCAGGTGCTGGCCGAGGCCGGTCCGCCGCCGGCCCAGGTGCTGCGGCCCGCGCCCCTGCGCCGCGCCGCCTACGGTTGACCCCGGCGCCCCGCGCCGCTACCGCCCGGCGATGACCTCCCCGAAACTGGCCGACGGCCTCTCAGACCTGGCGGCCGGCTACGACGTGCTGCTGTGTGACGTCTGGGGGGTGATCCACAACGGCCGCGAAGCCTTTCCCGCCGCCTGCGCGGCGCTGGTCCGCTACCGCGCCGAACGCGGGCCCGTGGTGCTGATCTCCAATTCGCCGCGCACCTACCCGGAGGTGGTCAAACAGCTGTCCGAGCTGGGCGTGCCGGAAGCGGCCTATTCGGCGGTGGCGACCTCCGGCGACGTGACCCGCGTGCTGCTGGGCGAACGGGCGCCGGGCCCCTTCTGGCGGCTGGGTCCGGAGCGGGATGGGCCGCTCTACGCCGGCCTGGGGCTTGAGTTCGGCCCCGTGGAGACCGCGCGCTACATCGCCTGCACCGGCCCCTTCGACGACGACACGGAGACGCCGGAGGACTACCGGGTCCGCTTCGAGACGCTGGTGGCGCAAGGCGCCGAGATGGTCTGCGCCAACCCGGACATCGTGGTGCAGCGGGGCGACAAGCTGATTTATTGTGGTGGGGCCCTGGCCCAGCTCTACGAGGCCCTGGGCGGCAAGGTGGCGATGGCGGGCAAGCCGCACCGGCCGCTCTACGACTTGGCGCTCAAGCTGGCCGGCGAGCAACTCGGCCAGGCGGCGGACCGGGCGCGGGTGCTGTGCATCGGGGATGGCCTGGGCACCGACATCCGGGGGGCGAACGCCCAGGGGCTGGACGTGCTGTTCATCGCCAGCGGCATCCACGGCGCGGAGACGGCGCCCGGCGGGCGGCTGGAGGCCGGGGCCGTCGCCGATCTGCTGGGCGAACAGGGGCTGACCGCAACCTGGGCCATGGCCGACCTGGTCTGGTAGGACTGTTCGATGATGGGGCTGTTCTTCGAAGACCTGACCGTCGGCCAAAGCGCCGAGATGACCCGGACCGTCACCGTGGAGGTGATCGAGGCCTTCGCCGAGGTGAGCGGCGACGCCAACCCCCTGCATCTGGACCACGAGTTCGCGCGCACCACCGTGTTCGGCGAGCGGATCGCGCACGGCATGCTGGCCGCCGCCTACGTCTCGGCGGTGCTGGGCATGCAGTTGCCAGGTCCCGGGGCGGTGTACGTCACCCAGTCCTTGAGGTTTCGGCGGCCGGTGAAGATCGGCGATGAGGTGACCGCGCGGGTGACGGTCAGAGAACTCGATGACCGTCACGGCCGCGCGACGCTCCGGACCGTCTGCGAGGTGGGCGGCAAGGTGGTGATGGACGGCGAGGCTGTCGTCATGCCCCCGAGAAAGGCCGCATGAAGCGGATCCGGGTCATCCGCGGCTGGCGCGACCTGCCGTCCGGCGATAGGGGCGCGGCCCTGGCCATGGGCAGCTTCGACGGCCTGCACCTGGGCCACCAGCGGGTGATCGCGCTGGCCGCTGAGGCGGCCGCGGCGCTGGACGCACCCCTGGGGGTGATCACCTTCGATCCGCACCCCCGGGTCTATTTCCGGCCGGGCGATCCCGCCTTCCGCCTGACCCTGCCGGACCAGCAGGCCCGGGTGCTGGAGGGGCTGGGGGTGGATAACCTCTATGTCCTGCCGCTGGAGCCGGAACTGGCCAATATGAGCGACCGCGCGTTCGCCGAGCGGGTGCTGCACGCTGGCCTGGGCGCGCGGCATGTGGCGGTAGGGTTCGACAATTCCTTCGGCAAGGGCCGCACGGGCGATCCGGACGCCATGCGGCGGTATGGGGACGAGCTGGGCTTCGGGGTCTCGGTGGCCGAACCGTTGGGCGTCGGCGAGGGGGAGAAGTTCTCGTCCACCGGCGTGCGCGAGGCGCTGCGCCAGGGCCGGCCGGACGCGGCCGCCGACATCCTGGGCCGGCCGTTCGCCATCGAGGGCGCGGTGCAGCGCGGCCGCCAGCTGGGTCGCAAGCTGGGCTATCCCACCGCCAATATCCGCCTCGACGACTATGTGGCCCCGAAGTTCGGCGTCTACGCCACCCGCACCCGCCTGCCGGACGGCCGCGAGCTGCCGGGGGTAGCCAACATCGGGGTCAATCCGACAGTGCCGGGCGAGACGCCGCCGCTGTTGGAGGTGTGGCTCTTCGACTTCGACGAGGACATCTACGACAAGGTCATCGAGACCGACCTGATCGCCTTCCTGCGCCCCGAGGCCAAGTTCGAGAGCCTCGAGGCGATGACCGCCCAGGTGATGAAGGACGCCAAGGCGGCGCGGGCGATCCTGGGCGCCTGATCGCCCGGGGGTGACGCTTCCCGCCGCCTCTGTTAGAGCCAGCGCCCATGACCCCGGTCCGGAAAGCCTCGCGAATTAGCCGCCCGGCGTGACGCCGCCAGACGTGCGCGCGCGCCGGGATTTCCCCGCACCTCGACTTTCCCGGACCCAACGGACTTTGTGATGGCCGACGACGCCCCGCCTTCCCGCGACTACCGCGAGACCGTCTTCCTTCCGGAGACGCCGTTCCCCATGCGCGCGGGTCTGCCGCAGAAGGAACCGCAGATCCTGGAGGGGTGGGCGCAGGCCGACCTCTACAAGGCCATGCGCAAGGCCCGCCAGAAGGCCGGCGCGGCGCTGTTCGTGCTGCACGACGGGCCGCCCTACGCCAACGGGGCCATCCACATCGGCCACGCGCTGAACAAGATCCTCAAGGACTTCGTGGTCCGCTCGCGCTTCGCCCTCGGCTACGACGTCGACTACGTGCCCGGCTGGGACTGCCACGGCCTGCCGATCGAGTGGAAGATCGAGGAGGAGTACCGGTCCAAGGGCCGGCGCAAGGACGAGGTCTCCAAGGCCGAGTTCCGCACCCGCTGCCGCGAGTACGCCGCCCACTGGATCAGCGAGCAGATGCGCGAGTTCCAGCGGCTGGGCGTGCTGGGCGACTGGACCAACCGCTACGCCACCATGGACTTCGCCAGCGAGGCGAAGATCGTCGCCGAGTTCCACAGGTTCGTGGAGACCGGGCAGCTCTATCGCGGCTCCAAGCCGGTGATGTGGAGCCCGGTGGAGCGCACCGCCCTGGCCGACGCCGAGGTGGAGTACCACGACCACACCAGCCCCACGATCTGGGTGAAATTCCCGGTGGTGGAGGGGGCGGACGCCGCCGAGGACGCCTCGGTAGTGATCTGGACCACCACCCCCTGGACCATCCCGGCCAACCGGGCGGTCAGCTACAATCCCGATATCGCCTACGCCGTCTACGAGGTCGAGGCGATGGAGCAGGGCCTGGAGTTCGAGCCCTGGGCCAAGGCCGGCGACCGGCTGATCCTGGCCGAGAAGCTGGCGGACGAGGTCTTCAAGGCCGCCAAGATCGCCGCTGCGAAGCGGCTGGAAACCATCGATTGCCAGGGGATGGTCCTGGCCCATCCGCTCGGCGCGCTCGACGGCCACTACGGCTTCCAGGTGCCGATGCTGGCGGGCGACCACGTGACCGACGACGCCGGCACCGGCTTCGTCCACACCGCCCCCGGCCACGGCGCCGACGACTACGTGGTCTGGCTGGCCCACGGCCACCGGGAGATCCCCGAGACCGTCGATCCGGACGGCGCCTACTATCCGCACGTGGCCCTGTTCGCAGGACTGAAAGTGCTGGAGACCGAAGGCAAGAAGTCGGGGAAGTTCGGCCCCGCAAACCCGGCGGTGATGGACAAGCTGATCGAAGCCGGGAACCTGCTGGCCCGGGGCCGGATGGAGCATTCCTATCCGCACTCCTGGCGCTCCAAGGCGCCGGTGATCTTCCGCAACACCCCGCAGTGGTTCATCCGCATCGACGAGCCGCTGGAGGACGCGGGGCACAACGGCCGCAGCCTGCGCGAGACCGCTCTGGAGGCGATCGAGGCCACGGAATTCCACCCGGCGGGCGGCAAGAACCGCATCCGCTCGATGGTCGAGGGCCGGCCAGACTGGCTGATCAGCCGCCAGCGCGCCTGGGGCTCGCCGCTGGCGATGTTCGTGGACAAGGACACCGGCCAGCCGCTGCACGATCCGGAAGTGAACAAGCGCATCGTCGAGCTGATCGCCAAGGAGGGCGCCGACGCCTGGTTCGTGCGGCCGGACGCCGACTTCCTGGCCGGCGAGGACCCCAGCCGCTACGAGAAGGTCGAGGATATCCTGGACGTCTGGTTCGATAGCGGCTCGACCCACGCCTTCGTCCTGACCGCTCGCGACCCGGACGCCGAGGCGCCACCCGCCGACCTCTATCTGGAAGGCTCCGACCAGCATCGCGGCTGGTTCCAGTCGTCCCTGCTCGAATGCTCCGGCACCCGCGGCCGTGCGCCCTTCCGGGGCGTGCTCACCCACGGCTTCACCCTCGACGAGAAGGGGGAGAAGATGTCCAAGTCGCTGGGCAACACCACCGAGCCGCAGAAGGTGATCCAGGAGAGTGGGGCGGAGATCCTGCGGCTCTGGGCGGCCATGGTCGACTACGCCGAGGACCAGCGGATCGGCAAGACGGTGCTACAGACCACCAGCGACGCCTATCGCAAGATCCGCAACACCGTCCGCTACATGCTGGGCGCGCTCGTTGGCTTCGACGACGAGGAGGCGGTGGAGGTCGACCAGATGCCGCCGCTGGAGCGCTACATCCTGCACCGGCTGTGGGAGCTGGATCGGGACGTGCGCGCGGCCTACGAGGCCTACCGCTTCCAGGACGTGGTGCGGCCGCTGACCGAATTCTGCCAGTCCGAGCTGTCGCAGCTGTTCTTCGATATCCGCCGGGACAGTCTCTACTGCGACCGGCCGGACGAGATGCGACGCCGGGCGGCGCGGACGGTGATGGACGCGGTGTTCGAGCGCCTGACCATCTGGCTGGCGCCCTTGCTCTCCTTCACCATGGAAGAAGCCTGGCAGACGCGATTCCCCGGGACGGGCTCCAATTGCTTCCGGGTCTTCCCGAAAACCCCCGAGACCTGGCGCAACGACGCCGAGGCGGCCCGTTGGGCCCGGGTCCAGACGGTCACCTCGGTGGTCACCGGGGCTCTGGAGATCGAGCGCCGCGAGAAGCGCATGGGCGCCGCGTTGGAGGCCGCGCCCACGGTCTACGTGGCCGACGCCGATCTGCTCGCGGCCTTCGAAGGCTTGGACGCCGCCGAGGTGTTCCGCACCAGCCAGGCCGCCCTGGTGGCCGGCGACGGTCCCGCGGGGGCGTTCCGCCTGGCCGAGGCGGCCGGCGTGGCGGTGGAGCCGCTGAAGGCTGAAGGCCGCAAGTGCGCCCGCTCGTGGCGCATCCTGCCGGAGGTGGGGGCTGACCCGCGCTATCCGGACCTGTCGCTCCGCGACGCCGCCGCGGTCGCGGCCTGGGACGCGGCGAAGGCATGACCCAAATCTCCCGTTGGGGCTGGCGGGCCTATGGCCTGGCCGCGCTCGTCCTGATCCTCGACCAGCTCTCCAAGTTCTGGGTGATGCAGGTGGCGCAGCTGCCCGAGCAGCAGCCGCATCCGGTGCTGGGCCCGCTTTATTTCACCCGCATCTGGAATGGCGGGGTCAGCTTCGGGCTGTTCCAGGCCGGCCATGCGGTGGTGATCTGGGGCCTGGTCATCTTCAACGTTGGGGTCGCCGTGCTGCTGGCGCTGTGGGCCAGGCGCGCGGTGGGTCTGGTCCACGCCGCCGGGCTGGGTCTGCTGATCGGCGGGGCCCTGGGCAACGCCATCGACCGGGCCCTGCACGGGGCCGTCATCGACTTCGTGGATGTGAGCCGCATTGGCTTCTTCCCTTGGATCTTCAACATCGCCGACAGCGGCATCACCATCGGCATCATCCTGCTGATCCTCGACAGCCTGCGACGGGAACGGGCCTGAAGGGCGCGTCGCGCCGGAGTGACGCGTTGGCGGGACGCCCCGTTTGAGGTATTCCCCTTCGTAATTGGGCTTGGGGGCCCGTGGAGTTTCGTACGCCCATGAGCGTGAATCGCATCGTCGTCGCCGCCCTGCTGCTGGGGTCGGTCGGGCTTGCCGGATGCCAGTCCACCGCCAAATCGCTGGGGATGTCGAAGGTCACCCCCGACGAATTCCGTATCGTCACCAAGGCGCCGCTGATCGTGCCCCCCGACTATTCGTTGCGTCCGCCGGCCCCCGGCGAGCCGCGTCCGCAGGAGCTGCAGCCGGAAAGCGCGTCCCGCAACGCCATCCTGGAGCAGCGCGAGGGCGAGATGCGCTCCAATGGCGAGAAGCTGTTCGTGGCCCAGGCCGGGGCCGAGCGCGCCGACCCGCTGATCCGCTATGTGGTCGACGACGAATTCGGCGACATCGCTCACAAGGAAAAGGGCTTCGCCGACAAGGTGATGTTCTGGAAGAAGGGCGATTCGTCCTCGGAGGCCGAAGCGGCCACGGCGGAAGCCGCCGCCGCCGAGAAGGCACGCCTCGCCAGCCTGACCGGCGACAAGCCGGTGCTCATCAAGCGTACCGGCAACAAGCTGAAGCTGCCGGGGCTCTGACCCCGCCACCAAGCGCAAGCTCAAGGCCATAAGAAAACCCCGCGCCTTCGGCTGGCGCGGGGTTCAAACTTCCGTGTCCCGTACTGGAACGCGGTTAAGGTTTAGCGGCTGCCGTAGCGGTCGCGGCGATCCTCGCGGATGCTGACGCTCAGGCGGTCCAGCCGGGCCGAGATGGTGGCCTGGCCGCGCGGGCCGAGAACGCCCTGGCGGTTCAGCAGAGTCCGCTCCTCACGCTCGATGGAGGCCAGGGTGCGCAGGGCCTGAGAGCCCTCCGCCCGGGTCAGCCGGCCATTTTCCATGCTCCGGCGGATCTGCTGGTCCATCTGGGCCTGACGCTGGTCGATGGTTTGGCCGCGGGGGTCGCGGTTGTCGGTGCGCTGCTGGCCATTGTTGGTGGAGATCCAGCGGCCCCGGGCGTCGTAGTAGCCAACGGCCTCGCCGCGGATCCAGCGGCCGTCACTATAGTAGCCGGGCTGGGGATCGGACACCCAAACGCCTCGGGCGTCATTGTGGCCACTGGCCTGGCCAGCCATCCAGATGCCATCGGAGTTGTAGCGTCCCGTGGAGGGGCCGGCGATCCAGCGGCCCGACCGGTCGTAGTGACCGGAGGCGGCGGCGGAGACAAAGCGGCCGTCCTGCGCGTAGTAGCCGCTGGCCGAGGCCGGGACCCAGAGGCCGCGGGCGTCGTAATAGCCGGCCGCGGCGTTGTCCGTGCTGACTTGGATCCAGCGGCCGTCGCGGTCGTAGTGGCCGCGCGGCGCGCCGTCCACCCAGTTGCCGTTGCGGTCGAAGTAGCCGGTGGCCCGGTTGCTGGCCACCGCGTTGGCGTGCCAGGCGCCGTTGTTGTCGTAGAAGCCATAGGCCCGCGTGCAGTCCGGCTGACCCTTGGCGAGTTGGTTGCCGAGCAGAGCGCCAGCGAGACCGCCGATGACGGCGCCCTCGTTGCGGTCACCGCGACCGGCCACCGCACTGCCGGCGATGGCGCCGATGCCGGCCCCGACGACGGTCCCGGCGATGCGGTTGTGCTGGCGCTGCTCGCAGGTCTGCTGCGCAAGAGCGACTGAAGGGAGAAGGGCCGCGGCGCAGACGCCGGCGACCAGGGTTTGAATTCGCATTATGTGAGGCTCCTTGGGAAGAGACGCACCCCTCCCGATCCATCACATGTAAGATTTGCATTGGAAATATTCAAGACTATGGTTTGAATTATTCAATATTATATGAGATGAACATCCATTCATTGTTTATAATGACGCGAAAAATACTTCGTTTGGAGTGGAACCAAAAGAACATTGGCGTTTCGTCATCCGGCGACATCCGAATACCAATGGCGCAAGACGTGGATCTAGGCCGGTAAATCAGGAGCGCTGCGCGCGGACTACTCGCCCGGCGTTTTGACCACGAACCCTTGCGAGCGCAGCCGATCAAGCACCCCGCCCTGACTGAGCAGGGGGCGAAGCTGGACCAGGGCGATGGCGTGGCCAGGCCGCTGCAGGGCTTCGGCGATCATCTGCGCCTGATCGGCCTTGATGCGCGCGTCGTGCGCCGCCGCGCCCGGCGCCACAGCGAGGCAGCGCTCCAGGATGCGCTCGTTGGTCAGGGCGCCCGGCACGTCACCCTCCGCCCAGGCCCGGGTGGCCGCCAGGGTCCGGCCCGGCCCGGCGCGGACCTGGTCCAGCGTCTCATCCAGACAGACCTGCGCCGAGGGCTGGGAGATGTTCGCCACCCGCATGAGGAGCGGCCCCAGGTCGTAGCTCTTGGATCGCACCCGAACCCCGGCCTGGCGGGCCAACTCGCGCACCAGCTTGTTGGGGTCCTGGTCGGTGAGCTCGTGACGGTCCCGATAGTGATTGATCATCAGGATCGCCGCGGCGAGCGGATGGCTGGTGCCATAGGCCTTGGCCGGCTGGCCCAGGCTCTCGCGGGCCGCCGCGAACCTAGCGCGCGTCTCCGGGTCCAGCCGCTCCTCGAAAGGCGTGGACGAGCGCAGCCGCAGGTAGGCGACCGCGGCTGCGGGGACGCCCTTCAGCTTCACCGTGTTTCCGGCGGCTGGCAGGATGACTTCGTTGGCGCCCTTCAGCCGGCGCTCGAACTGGCTGCGGTCCCATTGCATCCGCTTGGGCGCCAGGGACGGGGTGCCAAGCACATAGACCACGGTGTCGGCGTCCTCGACCCGCCAGAAAGCCGGGCCGCCGTAGCGGGCGACGACGACCAGCTCCTCCACAAGCGTCTCGTCCGGGTAGACCGGGGGCGCGTCGGGAGCCTGGGCGCGCGCGGGCAGCACCGCCAACAGGGCGGCGAAGCAGGCGGGGACGAGACGATTTCGCGCGCGCATGGGGGCCGTTGGAATCGTACTATCCTTCGACACCCGCAAGAAATCCCCCATGACCATCCGACGACTACCGCCCGAACTGATCAACCGCATCGCCGCCGGCGAGGTGGTCGAACGGCCGGCCAGCGCCATGAAGGAACTGGTTGAGAACGCCCTCGACGCCGGGGCCCGCGCCGTCGACGTGCAGGCCGACGGCGGCGGGCTGACCCGCATCCTGGTGGCCGATGATGGCCAAGGCTTGACGGCCGCCGAGCTGCCCCTGGCGGTGGAGCGGCATGCCACCTCCAAGCTCGCCCCCGGCCCGGACGGCGACTACGACCTGCTCAGGATCGCCACTATGGGCTTCCGCGGCGAAGCCCTGCCGTCCATCGGCTCGGTGGCGCGGCTGTCCATCGCCAGCCGCGCGAAGGGCCAGGCCGACGCCCACGCGATCTTCGTGGACGCAGGCGCGGTCGGGGCGGTTTCGCCCGCCGCCTTCCCGGGACCACACGGCGCCCGGGTCGAGGTGCGGGACCTGTTCTACGCCACGCCGGCGCGGCTGAAGTTCATGAAGTCGGAGCGGTCCGAATCCACCGCTATCGGCGAGGAGCTGAAGCGGCAGGCCATGGCCCACGAGGCTGTCGCCTTCTCGCTGGACCTGGATGGGCGGCGGACCTTGCGGCTGCCCGCCGAAACCCCCGGACCGGAGGGGCGGCTGGCGCGGCTGGCGCAGGTCCTGGGACGCGAATTCGCCGACAACGCCCTGGCCATCGACCAGGAGCGCGAAGGGGTGCGGCTCTCGGGCTATGTGGGCCTGCCAACCTTCAACCGGGGCAACGCGGCGCACCAGTACCTGTTCGTCAACGGCCGACCGGTTCGCGACCGGTTGCTGCAGGGCGCCTTGCGCGCCGCCTATGCGGACTTCCTGGCGCGAGACCGCCATCCGGTGGCCGCCCTCTATGTGGAGCTGGACGCGGGCCTGGTGGACGTCAACGTCCATCCGGCCAAGGCCGAGGTGCGGTTCCGCGACCCGGGGCCGGTGCGCGGGCTGATCGTCGGCGCCCTGCGGCACGCCCTGGCGGCGGCTGGACACCGGGCGTCCACCACCGTCTCCATGGCGGCGCTGGGCGGGTTCAGACCCAACCCCACACCGGCCCAACCGGCCGGCGGCTTCTCGGCCTGGCGGGCGGGAGGCTGGGCGGCGCGGGCGGCCTTGGCCCTGCCAGGCCTGGAAGAAGTTTCCGCGCGGGTCGAAGGCCTGTCGGAGGCGGGCGTGGACTTCGCTGAGCGGCGCGCCCCGCCGGTGGAGGATCCGATCGATTTCCCGCTGGGCGCCGCCCGCGCCCAATTGCACGAGACTTATATCGTGGCCCAGACCCGCGACGGCATGGTGGTGGTCGACCAGCACGCCGCCCATGAGCGGCTGGTCTACGAGCGCATGAAGGCGGAGATGGCGGGCGGCGGGGTGGCGCGCCAGGCCCTGCTGCTGCCGGAGGTGGTGGAGCTGGATCCGGCGGAGGCCGAGCGGATCACCGCGCGGGCGGAGGAGTTGGCGGCGCTGGGCCTGGTGGTGGAGCCGTTCGGACCGGGCGCGGTGCTGGTGCGCGAGATCCCGGCGATGCTGGGCGAGACCGACGCGGCCGGGCTGGTCCGGGACATCGCCGACGATCTGGCCGAGAACGGCCAGGCCCTGGCGCTGAAGGAACGGCTGGAGGAGGTCTGCTCGACCATGGCCTGCCACGGCTCGGTGCGCGCCGGGCGGCGGCTGACCGGGGCCGAGATGAACGCCCTGCTCCGCCAGATGGAGGCCACGCCCCACTCCGGCCAGTGCAACCACGGCCGCCCCACCTATGTGGAGCTGAAGCTGGCGGACATCGAACGCCTGTTCGGGCGGCGCTAGCCCTCGAACCTCAGGAAATGCACCCGCGCCGCGCCGTAGTCGCGGGCGTCCAGGGACGTGAAGCCCGGAACCTCGAAGGCCGCCTCGGTCGTTCCGCGCTCGAACACCACCAGCGCCCCGGGCGTGAGCCAGCCGCCCTCGGCCAGCTTGCCTAGCGCCGTCTCCCCCAGCCCCTTGGCGTAGGGCGGATCGAGGAAGGCGAGGTCGAACGCCGGCCCGTCCGCGCCCGGCCGCTGGCCAAGATCGGTGGCGTCCCGCCGGTGGACGCGGGTGCGCCCGAACAGGCCGAAGGCGTCGACGTTCTCGCGGATGGCCCCCCGCGCCGCCTCATCGGTCTCGACGAACAGGCAGAAGGCCGCGCGGCGCGACAGGGCCTCGAACCCCAGGGCCCCCGAGCCGGCGAAAAGGTCGATGACCCGCAGGTCCCGAAGGCCCTGCGACCAGGGCGCGTGCTCCAGGATGTTGAAGATCGCCTGGCGGGCGCGATCGGAGGTGGGGCGCGTGGCCTGCCCGGCCGGCGCGGTCAGGGCGCGGCCACGGAATTCGCCGGAAACGATGCGCATGCCTTAGACCCGCCGCTTGGGCCCGGAGGATCTGGGACTCGAGGGCCGGGGTCCGGAGGACCTGGGGCCGGAGGGGCGCGGGCCTGCCGCCTTGGCGCCAGGCGGCCGGGACGCCGGTTTGGCGCGCCCGTCGGGCCGGGCTTTCGGCCGCTCCTCGTAGGTGGTCTTGGCCTTGGGCTTGGGTGAGGGCTTCGGGTGGGGCTTGGCCTTGATCTTCGGCCGCGCCCAGCCGGGCCTGTATTCCTTCTTCTCGGGCTTCTCGGCCTCCACCGAGCCGAAGCCGGGGCTGCGGGCGGCGGCCTGGGCCTCGGGCGTGCGGCGGGCGTCGACCTTGCCCTTGCGCCGCCACAGCGGGCGCTCGCCGGTGGGAATGACGGCGGGGTCGAGGTGCTCGGCGAGCTGCTCGCGGATCACCCGGGGGCCGACCTCCTCGATCTCGCCCATCGCCAGGGTGCCGAGGGCGAAGGGACCGTAGGCGAGGCGGATCAGGCGGTTCACCTTCAGGCCGATGGACTCCAGCACGCGCCGGACCTCGCGGTTCTTGCCCTCGTGCAGGGTGACCGTGAGCCAGAGGTTGGCGCCTTGGGGACCGTCCTTGGCCTTGTCCAGCCGGGCCTCGATGGGGCCATAGCGGACGCCTTCGATGGTGACCCCGTCCTTCAGCGTATCGAGCTTCTCCTGGGTGACCCGGCCGTGCGCCCGGGCGCGGTAACGGCGCACCAGGCCGGTGCCGGGCAGCTCCAGGGTGCGGGCCAGGCCCCCATCGTTGGTGAGCAGCAGCAGCCCCTCGGAATTGAGGTCGAGGCGGCCGACCGAGATCAGCCGGGGCAGGCCATCGGGGAGGTTGGCGAAGACCGTGGGCCGGTCCTGCGGGTCCTTGTGGCTGGTCACCAGCCCGACGGGCTTGTGGTAGCGGAACACCCGCGCGGCCTCGGGGGCGCCGATCACCTCGCCGTCGACGGTGAGGATATCGTCGGGCTCCACCTTCACGGCCGGGGTGGTCAGGATCGCGCCGTTCAGGGCGACACGCCCCTCGGCGATCAGGCGTTCGACATCGCGGCGCGAAGCGACGCCAGCGCGCGCCAAAGCCTTGGCGACGCGTTCGCCGCCACTCCCCTCTTCCGGCGCGTGGGCTTGACCGGAGGGGGCCGGGTGGGTTCGTAGCGGGTCATGGACCATGATGGCCGCACAATGCGCATCGCCCTCGAAGCGGCGCAAGCCGCCGAAGCGGCCGGCGAGACCCCGGTAGGCGCCGTGGTAATCGATCCCGTGAGCGGCGAGGTGATCGCGGTGGGGGCCAACCAGCCGATCGGCGCGCACGATCCCACCGCCCACGCCGAGATCGTCGCCCTGCGCGCGGCCGCCAAGAAGCTGGGCAACTACCGGCTCACCGGGCTGACCCTGGTGGTGACCCTGGAGCCCTGCGCCATGTGCGCCGGGGCGATCAGCCACGCCCGGATCGGGCGGCTGGTCTATGGGGCCGAGGACCCCAAGGGCGGGGCGGTGGTCAACGGGCCGCGTTTCTTCGACCAGCCCACCTGCCACCACCGGCCGGCTGTGACCGGCGGGATTCTGGCCGAGGAGAGCGCGGCGCTGCTGAAGGGCTTCTTCCGGGCGCGGCGGCGCTAGTAGCCGGCCAGGCGCGCGTCGAGACCGGCGCGGACCTTCGGCCATTCCCCGGCCAGCACCGAGAACACCACCGTGTCGCGGATGCGCCCGGTCCAGACCACCCGGTCGTGGCGCAGCATCCCCTCCTGGACCGCGCCCAGCTTGAGGACGGCCGCCCGCGAGCGCGCGTTCAGGGCGTCGACGTGCAGGTAGATCCGTCGGGCGCCGGCGGCGAAGGCGTGGTCCAGCAGCAGCCGCTTGGCGGCCGGGTTGACGGGCCCGCCCCGGGCCGACGGCTCGTAGTAGGTGGCGCCGATCTCGGCCTTGGCGTGGGGCGCCTCGATGGCCAGGAAGCTGGTCATCCCCCGGCAGCGGCCCTCGGTCATCACGGCGAAGGCGATGGCGCGGCCCGCGGCGACCTCTCCCGTCAGCCAAGCCCAGCCGGCCTCGAAATGCGCGCCGTGCATGGCGAAGGAATAGAGGCGTTCCCACAGTTCGGGGTCCGCATCGCAGGCGGCGCGCAGGCCTTCGCGGTGGCGATCGGCCAGCGGCTCCAGGCGCACCAAGCGGTTCTCCAGCACCCCAGGCTCAAGCTGCATTCGACACCTTTGCGAAAAATAATCGCCCGCCGGCCTTGCGCCGCCGCGATCAGCCCATAGATCAGTCGTGCCCATTCCTGGGCGTTTCCTCCGAAAAAACTTCGGCCGGGCCCTCGGGTCCGGCCTTTTTTCTGGCCGTTCGCCGCCGCTTGCCTGCCTTCGACCTGCATGCGAGACCCTTGGGCCAGCCGGATCGGAGGGCCGCCGCGTGGACTTCGACTATTCACCCCGCCAGAAGGAATATCTGGCGCGGCTGGGCGCCTTCTTCGAAGCGCACATCTACCCCAACACCCGGGTGTACGAGGAACAGCAGGCGGAGGGTGAGCGGTGGAAGGTCCTGCCGCTGCTGGAGGACCTGAAGGGCAAGGCCCGCGCGGCGGGGCTCTGGAACCTGTTCATCCCGCCGTCCGCCGGCCATCCCCAGGTGGACGAGAGCTTCGCCTTCGAGGGCCCCGGCCTCACCAACCTGGAGTACGCGCCGCTCTGCGAGATGATGGGGCGGGTGAGCTGGGCGGCCGAGGTCTTCAACTGCTCGGCCCCCGACACCGGAAACATGGAGGTGCTGCAGCGCTACGGCACGCGGGCCCAGAAGGACCGCTGGCTGGCGCCGCTGATGAACGGCGAGATCCGCTCGGCCTTCCTGATGACCGAGCCGGCGGTGGCCTCCTCCGACGCCACCAACATCGAGACCCGCATCGAGCGGAGCGGCGACGACTATGTGATCAATGGCCGGAAGTGGTTCTCATCGGGGGTCGGCGACCCGCGCTGCAGGATCGCCATCGTGATGGGCAAGACCGATCCCGCCGCCCCGACGCACCTCCAGCAGAGCCAGGTGCTGCTGCCGTTGGACACGCCAGGCGTCGAGGTGCTGCGGATGCTGCCGGTGTTCGGCTTCGACGACGCCCCGCACGGTCACGCCGAAGTGGTGTTGAAGGACGTGCGTGTGCCGGTCGCCGACGGGCTGCTGCTGGGCGAGGGGCGCGGCTTCGAGATCGCCCAGGGCCGGCTGGGGCCGGGACGGATCCATCACACCATGCGCGCCATCGGGGCGGCCGAGGCGGCGCTGGAGCTGATGTGCCGACGACTGCTGAGCCGCAGGGCCTTCGGCAAGCGCCTGTCGGAACAATCGGTCTGGGGGGAGCGGATCGCCGACGCCCGGATCGACATCGAGATGACCCGCCTGCTCTGCCTGAAGGCGGCGGACATGATGGACAAGGTCGGCAACAAGGTCGCCCGGGCGGAGATCGCCATGATCAAGGTCCAGGCCCCGCGGATGGCGCTGAAGGTGATCGACGACGCCATCCAGGCGCACGGCGCGGCCGGGGTGACCACGGACGCCGGGCTGGCGATGGCCTGGGCGCATGCCCGGACCTTGCGGATCGTCGACGGGCCGGACGAGGTCCACCGGCGGGCGATCGCGCGGATCGAACTGGCCAAGCACGGGGGCGGGGGATCAGCCGCCGGCTAGGGCCCGCTCGGCCTCGGCTACGTAGTCGCGGGTGATCGGCAAGGTCCCGCTGCGCTTGGCGAGCTGCAGCTGCATGACGAAATGGCCCCGGTGACGGAAGGCCTGCTCGCTGACGCCCAGGTAGAACTCCCACATCCGGCAGAACCGCTCGTCGTAGACCTCGGCCACCTCGGCGCGGTGGGCCTCGAACCGCTCGCGCCAGCAGCGCAGGGTCTCGGCGTAGTGCAGGCGCAGGATCTCCAGGTCGGTGAGAAAAAGCCCGGCGCGCTCGATGGCCGGCATCACCTCCGAGAGGGCCGGCAGGTAGCCACCGGGGAAGATGTATTTGGCGACCCAGGCGTTGGTGACGTTGGGCCCCTCCGGCCGGCCGATGGAGTGGATCAGCGCCACACCGTCGTCCTTCAGGAGCCGGGCGATCCCGTCGAAATAGGCCTGGAAGTTGGGCCGGCCCACATGCTCGAACATCCCCACCGAGACCACCCGGTCGTAGGGGCCGGCGACGTCGCGGTAGTCGGTGAGCGAGAAGCGGGCGTGGTCCGCCAGCCCCTTGTCCTTCGCGCGCTGAAGGGCGACCTCCAGCTGGCCGGTGGAAAGCGTGATCCCGTCGACCACGGCCCCGGCCTCCCCCGCCAGGGTGAGCGCCATGCCGCCCCAGCCGCAACCAATGTCCAGCACGCTCATGCCGGGGTCCAGGGCCAGCTTCGCGGCGATGTGGCGCTTCTTGGCGAGCTGGGCTTCCTCCAGGGTCATGTCCGGCCGCGCGAAGTAGGCGCAGGAATACTGCATGTCGGCGTCCAGGAACCGCCGGTAGAGGTCGTCCGAGAAAAGGTCGTAGTGGTGGGCCACGTTGCGGCGAGCGGCGGCCCGCGCGTTGGCCTGCAGCCGGCGGTCCCGCAGCCACAGGGCCAGCCGGCCGCGCCGCTTGCGCGGCTTGAACTTGGCGTTGGCGCCGATCAGGTCGATGAACTGGTGGATCTGGCCTTCTTCCAGCACCAAGCCGCCGTCCATGTAAGCCTCGCCCACCCCGAGACCCGGCTTGGCGGCGATGCGGGCCATCCAGGCGCGGCTGGTGATCCGCGCGACGAGGGGCGGGCCCGAGCCGTCGCCCAGGCGCACGACCCGCCCACCCGGTAGGCGCAGGGTCAGGTTGCCCTCGCGCACAACCTTTCCCAGCACAGCTTGCAGATCCATGGCGGCGCCCCAAATCCCCCGGAGACGGAGGCTAGCAAGCACACCGCCAAAGCCAAAGGGCGTGGGCGTATTTCCCATGCCGTCCTTGACTCTGCGAAGGCCATTGCCTACCTCCCTGGCGTCGTTGGCACTCAAGGGTCGAGACTGCTAACAGCCTCCTCCCAACCTTCGACACAACCATTCCAACCGTCTCGAACGGAGATTTCTAATATGGCCTTCCGTCCTCTTGGTGACCGCGTTCTCGTGCGGCGCGTCGACGAAGAAGCAAAGACCGCTGGCGGGATCATCATCCCCGACACCGCCAAGGAAAAGCCGCAGGAAGGCGAAGTCATCGCCGCCGGCCCCGGCGCCCGCGACGACAGCGGCAAGGTGCAACCCCTCGACGTCCAGGTCGGCGACCGCATCCTGTTCGGCAAGTGGTCCGGCACCGAGGTCAAGCTCAACGGCGAAGACCTGCTGATCATGAAGGAAAGCGACATCCTGGGCGTGCTCGCCGCCTAGGGCGCGCGCACCCACGCCCCCGTCACAGTTTCAGAAAGGACAGCATCATGGCTGCCAAAGACGTCTACTTCGCCTCCGACGCCCGCGACCGCATGCTCCGCGGCGTCAACATCCTGGCCAACGCGGTCAAGGTGACCCTGGGTCCCAAGGGCCGCAACGTGGTCATCGAGAAGTCGTTCGGCGCTCCGCGCTCCACCAAGGACGGCGTGACGGTCGCCAAGGAAATCGAACTGGTCGACAAGTTCGAGAACCTCGGCGCCCAGATGATCCGCGAGGTCGCCTCCAAGACCAATGACAAGGCCGGCGACGGCACCACCACCGCCACCGTCCTGGCCCAGGCGATCGTCGTCGAAGGCCTGAAGTCGGTCGCGGCCGGCATGAACCCGATGGACCTGAAGCGCGGCGTCGACAAGGCGGTCGCCAAGGT
>CANJRI010000031.1 GCA_947476555.1 Caulobacteraceae bacterium | reverse complement strand
TGCTTTTCGGGCCGTGTGCCGATGAACGGGCGGCGCTTGCTGGGCAGGCTGAAGGCCACGCCGGCCAGAGCCAGCAGGAAGCCCGCCACGGTCAGGGCCAGCGCGGCGCCCGGCGCGACGCTCCAGGTCTCCGGTTGCGGGTGCAGGCCGGCCATGGCCTCAAACAGCGAGCCCCACAGCACGGCGGCGGCAACGCCCAGCGCGCCGGTCAGCAGGCGACCACGCAGACTGTCCTGCTCGCTATGAGCGAAGATCGCCGCGACGATCAGCAGCAGACCGGCGGCCATGTCATCGAGCCAGAAGGGCCCCGCGGCCCAGCCATGCCAGTTGCGCAGCACCGCAGCAGCGATGATCAACGGTCCAAGCAGTCCTGCGATTGGGACCGACAGACGACGCCACAGCATACGAAGACTCTCCCCCGAGAGCGCTACGCATACCAGAGGCTGTGTCGGGCGCCAGACAGTATCCTGGCTCAAATCGGGCATAAAATCGCCGATTTCTGTGGAAAATCAGGCCGCCCGGGAGATGACGCGGTTCCGGCCGGCGGCCTTGGCCTCGTAGACGGCCTCGTCTGCTCGCTTCAGCAGAGCATCCGGCGTGTCCGACTCACCCAGCGTGGTTGCAACGCCGACCGAGATGGTCACGGTCAGCAGTTCCCGGCCGCCGGCGACCCGGAAGGGTGAACCGGCGACATGCAGCCGGATGCGCTCGGCGACCCGCTGCGCATCGGCCAGTTGAGCGCCGGGCATGATCACCGTGAACTCCTCCCCGCCGTAGCGGCAGGGCAGATCGATGGCCCGGACGTTGGAGGCCAGGCGCACCGCGAACTCGCGCAGCACCTCGTCGCCGATGTCGTGGCCGAAGGCGTCGTTGATCTTCTTGAAGTGGTCGATGTCGATCATCAGCGCCGAGACCGGATCGCCGCCATGCGTCGCCCGCTTCACCAGGGCGCCGAGCTGGCCCTCCATGTAGCGGCGGTTGTGCAGGCCGGTCAGCTGGTCGGTAACGGCCAGTTCCAGCGAATGGTCGAGATTGTCGCGCAGGAAGTCGGTGTAGCGCTTGCGGCGGATCTGGGTCCGCGCGCGGGCCGACATCTCCTGCGGGTCGAGCGGCTTGGTCAGCAGGTCGTTGACGCCGATCTCCAGCGCCTTGACCAGCCGGTGGCGCTCGTCGGCATCGACGATGGCCAGGATCGGCAGATGGCGGGTCGCCTCGTCCGAACGGATGGTGGCGGCGAAGCGCAGGCCGTCGAAGGCGCGGGCGGTGGCGTTGACGATGATCAGGTCGACCGGCCCGCGGGCCGTCAGATGGGCCTTTTCCGGATCGGTCTCGAACACGGGGCGGTGCTCGATGGCCAGCTCGGCCATCAGGCGCTGGGCCTGGCGCTCGTTGTCGTCGACGATCAGCACCCGGCCGCCCGTGCCGCCCAGGCGGGCGGCGGCGCCGGCGATCACGCCGATGCGACGGCCCGAAGCCTCGCGGGCGCGCAGTTCGTCCATCACCTGCTTCAGGCGGGTCAGGCTGCGCACGCGCGCGAACAGCATGACGTCGTCGATCGGCTTGGTCAGGAATTCGTCGGCGCCGGCCTCAAGACCCTCGATCCGGTCGGACCGGCCGTCGAGCGCGGTGACCAGCACGACGGGGATGTGGCGCGTGGCGGGGTCGTCCTTCAGCCGACGGCAGACGGCGAAGCCGTCCATGCCGGGCATCATGACGTCGAGCAGGATGATGTCGGGGCCTTCCGCCGCCGCGATCGCCAGGGCCGTCGGGCCGTCGTTGGCGGTGAGCACGTCATAGTACTCGGCGGCCAGCTTGGCCTCGAGCAGCTTCACATTGGCTTCGATGTCGTCGACGACCAGGATCCGCGCGCTCATGTCCCGTCTCCCTAGCCCAGCAGCCGCTTGATCGTGTCGAGGAAATGCACGACCGAGATCGGCTTGGAAATATAGGCCTCGCAGCCGCCCTCGCGGATGCGTTCCTCATCGCCCTTCATGGCGAAGGCGGTAACGGCCACCACCGGAATGTGGTTCAGCTCGTCGTCTTCCTTCAGCCACTTGGTGACCTCCAGGCCGGAGATTTCCGGCAGCTGGATGTCCATCAGGATCAGGTCAGGACGGTGCTCGCGCGCCAGGGCCAGGGCGGAGAGACCCTCACGGGTCTGCAACGTCTCGTAGCCCTGCGCATCGAGCAGGTCGTGGAAGAGCTTCATGTTGAGCTCGTTATCCTCGACAATGAGGACCTTCTTGGCCATTCGGCGACCCGTAACCTCAACCGGTTTCGACGTGGCGGGCGGTCAGGAGACTCGCCGCTGTCGTGTTCCTGACAGTAATCGGCGAATATCCTTAAACCCGAGCTAACCCCCCAAGCTAACCACGAGACCGCCTTGCAACCCGTCGCCCTCGAAGATCTGGATATCCGCCCCACGGCGCCGCTGCTCATCGTCGACGTCGACGAGGTGCTGGCCCACTTCATGGCGGGCTTCGAACGCTATGTCGGCCGCCACGGCTACGAGATGCGGATCGACCGTTTCGCCTTGTTCCAGAACCTTTACCGGCCGGGCGAGGCCGAACACATCGACTTCGAAACCGGCAAGACGCTGTTCGACGACTTCTTCTTCCACGGGGCCGACGATCTCGATCCGGTCGAGGGCGCGGCCGAGGCTCTGGCCACGTTGTCGCAGCAGGCCGGCGTGGTGATTCTGACCAACGCCCCGGCCCATGCGCTCGAATCACGCACCGGCTGGCTGTCGAAACACGGGTTCGACTACCCGATGATTCTCCATTCCGGCCTCAAGGGCCCGACCATCGCCGGCATGGCCGCCCGCACCAGCGGCCCGGCGGCCTTCATCGACGACCTGTTGCCCAACCTCGACTCGTCGGCGCAGTCGGCCCCGGCCGTGGCCACCTTCCAGATCATCGCCGACCAGCGCCTGCGACCCTATGCGCCGACGATCCCGGACAAGCACGACCTGCACGAGGACTGGGCGACGCTGGGCCCGGCGCTGGCGGCCGCGATCTCGTGATCCGCATCGGCGTCGACATCGGCGGCACCAAGATCGAGGCGGCGGCGCTGGATGCCGGCGGGGCCTTCGTGGCGCGGGTGCGCCAGGCCAATCCGGGCGACTACGACGCCTTCCTGCAGGTGGTGAAGGCTGTGGTCGCCGAGGCGGAGCGGCAGGCGGGGCAGACCATCGCCCGCGTCGGCATCGGCATGCCCGGCTCGATCTCGACGAAGACCGGACTGATGCGCAACGCCAACTCGGTGTGGATGAACGGCCGGCCGATGCGCGAGGACCTGACCCGGGTTCTGGGCCGACCTGTCCGGATGGAGAACGACGCCAACTGTTTCGCCCTGTCGGAAGCCACCGACGGCGCGGCGGCCGGGGCGCGGGTGGTGTTCGGGGCGATCCTCGGCACCGGCTGCGGCGGCGGCATCGTCGTCGACGGCCGCACGGTCGAGGGCCGCAACGGCGTGGGCGGCGAGTGGGGCCACACCCCCCTGCCCTGGCCGGCGCCGGACGAATACCAGGCCCACAGGTGCTGGTGCGGCCGGGTCGACTGCCTGGAAACCTGGACCTCCGGCTCGGCCTTCGTCGAGGACTACGAGCGGGCCACGGGCCTCAAGCGCGACGGCGCGACCATCGTCACGGCCGCCCGCGGGGGCGAGGCCGCGGCCGAGGCGGCGCTGGACCGCTACATCAGCCGGCTGGGCCGGGCGCTGGCGTCGCTGTGCACCCTGCTCGATCCCGACGTCATCGTGCTGGGCGGCGGCATGTCCAACGTCGACGAACTCTATGACCGCCTGCCGCCGGTGGTGGCCCACTACATCTTCTCCGACAGCTTCGAGACGCCGATCCGCCGGGCGCTGCACGGGGATTCCTCCGGCGTGCGCGGGGCGGCGTGGCTGTGGCCGGTGGAAGAATAATGCTCCCCGCTCGCGGGGAGCTGTCGCGCCCCCGGGTCCGGCCGTAGGCCGGCCCGAGGATAAACTCCGCCGTGACTGAGGGGCAGCGCCGGGACGGGCGGTCACATCATGATGACGGGCGTCGGCCGACAACTGTGTTCAGGCCCGGCCGGATTCGGCTGTGCCGCCCCTCCACCACGCTCCGCGTGGTCCCCCTCCCCGCTACGCGGAGAGGATTACAGGCGCCCCCACCCCGGCGGCGGCGGCGCCGGTTCGCGGCTTTGCGGGATCAGGTCGCGCATGCGCCTGGTGAAGCTCTTCAGCGCCACCTCGTTCACGCTCAGCGGGCCCATGCCGTAGCTGGACGAGCTCATGCCGGCCTGGACGCGTTCGATCAGCGCCTTGTCCTCAATGTTGACCTGCCGGTTCACGCGCCAGTTGAGATAGCGGGTCGCGCGCATCTCGCGGCGGTCGTCGGGCAGGACGTAGGCGATTTCGCGCAGCACCGTCCTCGTCGGCGAGACCGGCAGGAACTGCATGAAGTCGATCTGGTCGGGATAGATGTCGAAGGCGCAGTTGGGCCAGAGCTTGAAATAGGTCCACAGCCGGCGCCGCTCGGGCGGCAGGTGCTCGACCACCGGCAGGAGGGCCTGGTAGCGCCGCTCCGACCAGTTGTCCGACGGCGTGTCGCGCAGCGCCCCCCACATCTTGTCGCACCAGTCTCCGGCCTCGAGGCCGTAGCCGGCGCCGAACAGCCGCGTCAGGCCCGGGTGGGCGACGGTGATGTGCAGGCTGTCCGAATAGTTGTCCGAGACGTTCTTCCAGTTCACCTCGCGCTCGCGCAGCGTGACCCGGCCGAGCGGCTGGAGCTCCTCCATGCGGTAGGGCTCCATCTCGTAATAGTAGTCGCCCAGCATCTCGCGCACCGATGGCAGGCCGCCTTCCAGCCGGATGAAGACGAAGCCGAGGACCACCTCGATATCGACCGGGACGAGGTTGTGCGCCGCCTGGTCGAAGCCCTCGAACGCCTTCACATGCGGCACCCCGGCCAGCCGGCCTTTCAGGTCGTAGCTCCAGGCGTGGTACGGGCAGGTCATGCGCAGGCCGCAGTTGCCGGCCGGGCCGTCGACGACGCGCGAGGCGCGGTGGCGGCAGACGTTGTGGAAGGCGCGCACCTTCTGGTCGTCGCCGCGCACCACCACGATGCTCTCGCCGAGGAACTCCAGGGTGTGGAAGTCGCCGGACTGCGGAATGTCCGACAGGTGGCAGACGATCTGCCAGCTCTGGCGGAACACGGCGCGCTTCTCGGCCTCGAAGAAGTCGGGGTCGCTGTAGATCCAGCCCGGCAGGCCGGTGCGGGCGTCCGCCGCCTCGGGATGGTTCGCCGCTGGCCGGATCGCGCTCATGTCTGCCCTCGCATCAATGAGCCTAGTCACTCCGCCGCCCGCGCGAGGTCAAGACATCCTGACACCCCGGGGCGGGGAGCTGCGTGTATGCTGCCGGCATGACCGCTCTCTGCCGCGACTGCTTCTGGACCGGGGACGACGCGCCGCGCCGCTGCCCGGCCTGCGGCTCGCCGCGGATGCTGGCCCATGCCGAGCTGTCGACCCTGTCGATGGCGCACCTCGACTGCGACGCCTTCTACGCCTCGGTGGAGAAGCGCGACCGGCCGGAGCTGCGCGACGTGCCGCTGATCGTCGGCGGCGGCGTGCGGGGCGTGGTGACCACCTGCTGCTACATCGCCCGGATGAGCGGCGTGCGCTCGGCCATGCCGATGTTCAAGGCCAGAGCCTTGTGCCCGCAGGCGGTCATCCTGCCGCCGGAGTTCGCCAAGTACCGCACCGAGAGCCGGCGCATCTTTGACAAGGTGCGGGCCCTCACCCCCCTGGTGCAGCCGCTGTCGCTGGACGAGGCCTGGATCGACCTGTCGGGCACCGAACGGCTGCACGGCGCGCCGCCGGCGATGATGCTGGCCCGGCTGCAGGCGGAGATCGAGGCGGAGATCGGCCTGACCGTCTCGATCGGCCTGGCGGCCAACAAGTTCATGGCCAAGATCGCCTCGGAGATCGACAAGCCGCGCGGCTTTTCGGTGATCGGCGGGGCCGAGTCACAGGCCTTCCTCGCGCCCCGACCAGTGCGCATCCTGCCGGGCGTGGGGCCGGTGATGGCCGCCTCACTCGAAAAGGCCGGCTTCCGGACCATCGGCGACATCGCCGCCGCCGACCTGAAGGAGCTGGCCGACCGCTTCGGCCAGCACGGCATGCACCTGCACAAGCTGGCGCACGGCCAGGACGCGCGGGTGGTCAATCCGGACCAGAGCCGCAAGACGATCAGCGCCGAGACCACCTTCAACACCGACCTCAGCGAGACCGGCGACCTCGAGGACCGCCTCTGGCCGCTGTGCGAGAAGGTCGCCCGGCAGCTGCGGGCCGAAGGGATCGCCGGACGGGTCGCCAGCCTGAAGCTGCGCACGCCGGACTTCAGGATCATCACCCGGCGACGCACCCTGCCCGTCCCGACGCAGACCGCCCGCACACTGTTCACCGTGGCGCGGGAACTCCTGGCGGCCGAGCCGGCCGGCCGATCCTACCGCCTGATCGGCGCCGGGCTGTCGGACTTCATCGAGGCCGGCGCGGCCGAGGGCGACTTCTTCGCCGAGGCCGAGACGCGCAGTCTGAAGAGCGAAACCGCCGTCGACGCCCTGCGCGCCAGGTTCGGCAAGGGCGCCGTGGTCACGGGCCGGGCGCTGGGCCGCGAAGATCGGGACTAGATCGGACCGACTCGCCCACGCCGGCGGCGGCGACTCACGTCTTTCGCGGGTGCGAAGAGGCCCCGCACGCCGCGCCGATCCTCGCCGCGCGGGCTTCGGCGCCCCCGTAATCCTCGCCCAAAACGCGAAAGCGGGCCACGACCGCGCCAAACCGACGCGCCGGGCCTCGTCAGCCCTTCCAAAGCGTCGATGTTTCCATATCTAATCAAGTCATGAGGCGGTCCACTCCCGGGACCGCCCTGGATGGACGACGAATGGCGGAGAAGAAGTCAGGCGCTGGATCGAACGGCACGGGATCGGCGGTCGTCACGCAGACGAAGCCGAAAACGGCGAAGCCGTCGCTTTATCGCGTGCTTATTCTCAATGACGATTACACTCCGATGGAGTTCGTCGTTTACGTGATTGAGCGCTTTTTCAACAAATCGCGCGAAGATGCGACCCGCATCATGCTTCACGTGCACCAGAACGGCGTCGGCGTCTGTGGCGTCTACACCTACGAAGTGGCCGAGACCAAAGTGGCCCAGGTGATCGATTCCGCTCGCCGGCATCAGCATCCGTTGCAGTGCACCATGGAAAAGGATTGAGGAGCCACAGCTTGCCCTCGTTTTCGCGCAATCTCGAAGAAACCCTGCATCGCGCCGTCGCTTACGCGAACCAGCGAAAGCACGAATACGCGACTCTGGAGCACCTGCTCCTGTCGCTCACCGACGATGAGGATGCGTCGGGGGTGATGGGCGCCTGCGACGTCGATCTCGCCGCGCTGAAGAAGACCCTGACCAACTACCTCGACACCGAGCTGCGCAGCCTGATCGTCGAGGACGGCGAGGAAGCCAAGCCGACCGCCGGCTTCCAGCGCGTGATCCAGCGCGCCGTGATCCACGTGCAGTCCTCGGGCCGCGACGAGGTCACCGGGGCCAATGTGCTGGTCGCCGTGTTCTCCGAGCGCGAAAGCCACGCCGCCTACTTCCTGCAGGAGCAGGACATGACGCGGTACGACGCGGTCAACTTCATCGCCCACGGCATCGCCAAGAAGGCCGGCGCCTCCGAACCGAAGCGGGCCAAGGGCGCAACGGTCGAGAACGACGAGGAAAAGGCCACGGTGAAGACCGGCGGCGAGGCCCTCGAGGCCTACTGCGTCGACCTCAACGAGAAGTCCCGCCAGGGCAAGGTCGATCCGCTGATCGGCCGCACCGCCGAGGTGGAGCGCTGCATCCAGATCCTCTGCCGCCGGACCAAGAACAATCCGCTGCTGGTCGGTGATCCCGGCGTCGGCAAGACGGCCATCGCCGAGGGCCTGGCGCTGAAGATCGTGCGCCACCAGGTGCCCGAGGTGCTGGAAGGCGCGACCATCTTCTCGCTCGACATGGGCGCGCTGCTGGCCGGGACCCGTTATCGCGGCGACTTCGAGGAGCGGATCAAGCAGGTGGTCAAGGAGTTGGAGAACCACCCCAACGCCATCCT
This sequence comes from Caulobacteraceae bacterium, assembly GCA_947476555.1. Lineage (GTDB taxonomy): Bacteria > Pseudomonadota > Alphaproteobacteria > Caulobacterales > Caulobacteraceae > Phenylobacterium. The sequence continues at coordinate 18,413 of CANJRI010000031.1, read as the reverse complement.
GTTCATCGACGAGATCCACACCGTGATCGGCGCTGGCGCGACCAGCGGCGGGGCGATGGACGCCTCCAACCTGCTCAAGCCGGCCCTGGCGTCGGGCAGCCTGCGCTGCATGGGCTCGACGACCTACAAGGAATTCCGCCAGCATTTCGAGAAGGACCGGGCCCTGGTGCGCCGGTTCCAGAAGATCGACGTCAACGAGCCGACGGTCGAGGACACCCTGAAAATCCTCAAGGGTCTCAAGATCTACTACGAGGAATTTCACAAACTCAAATACACCAACGAGGCCCTGAAGACCGCGGTGGACCTGTCGGCCAAGTACATCACCGACCGCAAGCTGCCCGACAAGGCGATCGACGTGATCGACGAGGCCGGCGCGGGCCAGATGCTGCTGCCGGAAGGCAAGCGCAAGAAGACCATCGGCGTGAAGGAGATCGAGGCCGTCGTCGCCAAGATCGCCCGAATCCCGCCGAAGTCGGTCAGCAAGTCGGACACCGAGGCCCTCAAGGAACTCGAGAACGACCTGCAACGCACGGTGTTCGGCCAGCCCGAGGCCATCGTCCAGCTGTCCAGCGCCATGAAGATGGCCCGGGCCGGCCTGCGCGATCCGACCAAGCCGATCGGCTGCTACCTGTTCAGCGGCCCGACGGGCGTCGGCAAGACCGAGGCCGCCCGCCAGCTGGCCCATACGCTCGGCATCGAGCTGCTGCGGTTCGACATGTCCGAATACATGGAGCGCCACACGGTCAGCCGCCTCATCGGCGCCCCTCCCGGCTACGTCGGCTATGACCAGGGCGGCCAGCTGACCGACGCCGTCGACCAGCACCCGCACGCGGTGGTGCTGCTCGACGAGATCGAGAAGGCCCACGCCGACGTCTACAACATCCTGCTGCAGGTCATGGACCACGGTCAGCTGACCGACTCCAACGGCAAGAAGGTCGACTTCCGCAACGTGGTCCTGATCATGACCACCAACGCCGGCGCCTCCGACGCCCAGAAGAACTCCATCGGGTTCGGGCGCGGCAAGGCCGAGGACGAGGTGGACGAGGCGCTGAAGCGGCTGTTCACGCCGGAGTTCCGCAACCGCCTGGACGCCATCGTGCAGTTCAAGCCGCTGACTGCGGACATCATCCGCCAGGTGGTGCAGAAGTTCGTCATGCAGCTGGAGGCCCAGCTCGCGGACCGCCACGTCACCATCGAGACCGACGAGGAAGCCACCGACTGGCTGGCCAAGAACGGCTTCGACGAGCTCTACGGCGCCCGGCCCTTGGCCCGGGTCATCCAGGAGCACATCAAGAAGCCCCTCGCCGACGAGATCCTGTTCGGCCGCCTGACCAAGGGCGGGCACGTGCGGGTGGTGCTGGCCGACGGCAAGCTCAGCTTCGAGATCGAGGGCCAGGAACGCGAGCGCGGCGCCCCGATCATCGAGAACCCCGCCGAGGAAGAGACGCCGGTCCTGACGGAGTAGGCCCGCCGCATAGAGTTCGGAAGGCCCCGGGTTCGCCCGGGGCCTTTTCGTTGAGCTACGGCTCACCCGCGCCGGCGCTCCCTCATGGCCAAGCTGGGACACCCATGATTTCAGGGCCTTGCGCCAAGGTCATGGGCCGCTAAGGTCGGCTTAAAGTTCCCGTAGCGTTGTTCCCTGCCCTCGCGAGCCGGAGAGCCGCCATGCGCCTGGACCTGCGTAAGCTCCTCATTGTTTTCGCCTGCGCTGTGTTCGCGCTCGCCCCCGTCGCCGACCGGGCTGCCTGGGCGCAGAGCAGCAGTCCCGCCAACTGCGATCCGGTCACCGACCCCGACCAGCAATTCGCGGAGAACATTTGTTCGGCCCACTTTGGCTGCGCGCTTGTCGTGAAGGCCCAGCGCGCCTGTGCGGCGACCAAGACCTTCCTCAAGAAGATCGGCGACTTCTTCACGCTCAACGGGAGCAGCCGACCGCTCACCAGCAACGACGTGTTCGAGGCCGCAGCGCCGCCGACGACCTCTCATCCCCAGGCCCGTCCTTACGTCGCCGCCGTCGCCAAGGTGATGCAGGGTCTGCCGAAGACCGGCCTGACAAAGTACGCGGCCGCGGAGCAGAAGTTCTATTTCGAGGGGACCGGCCCGATCTTCGGTTCCCAGGGGCCGGGCGTCTACATCAGCAACAACGGCCTCATGCAGCGCGGCTATTTCAATAACGGCAAGCTGGAGGGGCCGGGCCAGGAGGTCTTCTCAAGCGGCTCCGTCGCGACGGGCGCCTATGCGAACGACAATCTCGTGGAGGGCGTCTACCAGGCCCCATCCGGCAGGCTGGAGATCGGGCGGTTTGGCGAGGCGCTGAAAAACATCGGCATGACGACGATCGTCAATCCGGATGGCGCCTCGCGGCGCGTGCTCTACGACACCGACAGCACGGTGGTGGCCAGTGGCCCGTTGGCCCGGCCCGGACAGGCCCCCGTGGATCCCGCGGTTCCGCCCGCCGTGGCCGCCCGGCTGGCCGCCCTGTCCTCCGGTCCTGGCCTGGCCAGCGCCAGGCCGGCGCCCGCGCCCACCCAGCTCGCCGCCCGCCCGCCCGCCCGCCGCGCCTTCATCGTCGGGGGGGTCATCCGCCAGGTCCTCCTCCACAGGAGCCCTGGGCGATCCCACGCCCCCGCCCAGCGGCTCGGCCTTCGAGGCCTGCGTCGCGGTGATGGAACCCTACAGCCACCGGTACGTGGCCGTGCTCGGCGAGGCTCGGCAGAAGGATGACGACATCCTGCGCCTGCGGGCGATGACCGCCTACAACCGCATTGGGGTGGACATCTTCAGCCGCTGCACGGGCGAGCGCGCGGCTCAGATCGTCCAGACCGGCCGCAACTGGCTGCAGAGCGACGCCCCGACCTGCAGGCAGATCGCCTCCAACCCGGGCGTCTGCGACGTCTCGCCCTTCTAGGGGAGCGGCCGCGGCTGCGGGTGGGGCGTCAGCCGCGCGGCCGGTGCGCCAAGTCGCGCCAGAGCGCGGCCGCCACGCTCCTCCAGGGGACGGCCGCCCGCCGCCCCTCCCGCTTCGGCCAGCGCCACCATCCGGTGCGGATGTCCGGGGGCAGGCGTGGCTTCAGCCGTCCGGCCTCCATGTCCGAGAACATCGGGGTGAAGTAATAGCCGTCCTCGAAGTAGCAGTGGACCACCAGCGAGCGGCGCGTGGACCCGGCGTCGGTGATGGCGGAGCCGCCATGCGCCAGGTTGGCCGCCCAGACGAAGGCCCAGCCTTTCGGGATCAGCAGTTCATGGCGCGGCAGGCCGCTGGCCACCATCCGCTCGCCGAAGCGCGGTTCGTAGTGGCGTTCGTAGTCGGTGTGGGTGGCCGCCCCGCCATTGAAGCCCACGTCGCGCATGGTGGCGACCGGCAGGCGGTGGGAGCCTTCGTAGTAAACCAGGGGTCCCGATCCCGGCTTCACGTCCTCCAGGGCGATCCAGACCCCGCACATGAAGCGCTCCGGCAAGCTGGAGAAGTGGATCATGTCGGAGTGGGCGTGCTGCTGGCTGCCCTGGCGGAAATTCAGCGTCTGGAAGGCGAACGGCTCGCGCCCATAGGCCGCCCGCAGGTAGGCGTGGACCTTCGGCCAGAGCGCCAGCCGCCGCACCGCCGGCGAGCGCCGCCACGCGTCGTGGACGCGCCCTTCGCGGGTCAGCAAGGGATCGGTCTCGGCCACCGCCCGGTCGCACAGCTCGGGGGCGCCCTCCCCCAGCTCGATCAGGGCCCCGCCGTGCGCGCGCATATCGCGCACGAAACGCGCGACGTCAGGCGCCAGCCCGGCCAGATCGCGGGCCTCGTCGAACTCGGGGTCCTCGAAAAGTGGGACTTGGCGCACGTCAGGCGATCTTCGCCGCGATCTGCCCGGCCAGCGCCTTCAACTCGACGGGATCGGCCATGCCGCCCTCCCCGTGTCGGCCCAGCGGGGCGGTCTCCCACCGCGGGATGATGTGGACGTGCAGGTGGAACACCGTCTGGCCGGCCGCCGCGCCATTGAACTGGGTAATGGTGATCCCGTCGGGAGTGAGCGCCGCGCGCACCGCCCGCGCCACCCGCTGGACCCCCTTCATCAGCGCCGCGAGCCGCTCCGGATGCTCCTCGAGGAGATTGCGCGCCGTCGACCGCTTGGGGATCACCAGGGTGTGCCCCCTCGACTGGGGGAAGACGTCCATGAACGCCAGGACGTCGTCGTCCTCGAACACCTTCGCGGCCGGCATCTCGCCGCGCAGGATCTTCGCGAAGATGTTCGCCTCGTCGTAGGTCCCGTCCAGGCTCATGGCGTTGCTCCTTCGGCCTGCTCTCCTAGCAGGGCCTCAGCCCGCCTTGAACGGCGAATAGGCCTCCTCCAGCCATTCCAGCTCGGCCTCCACGGCGCCCCGCTCCTCCGCCAGGAACCGCAGCACCGGCGCGCGCAGGGCCGGATCGGCGATGTGGTGGGCGCTGTAGACAGGCTTCGGCAGGTAGCCGCGGGCGATCTTGTGCTCGCCTTGGGCGCCCGCTTCGACCCGCGCCAGGCCCCATCCGATCGCCCATTCGATGGCCTGGTAGTAGCAGAGCTCGAAATGCAGGAACGGCACGTCCTCGCAGCAACCCCAGTGACGCCCATAGAGACAGTCCCCGCCGATCAGGTTCAGCGCCCCGGCGATCCAGCGGCCGTCCCGGCGGGCCATCACCAGCAGCACCCGGTCGGCCATCCGCTCGCCAAGCAGCGAGAAGAACCGGCGGGTTAGATAGGGTTGGCCCCACTTGCGCGAGCCGGTGTCCATGTAGAACCCGAAGAAGGCGTCCCAGTGGGCCTCGGTGAGGTCCGCGCCGGTCAGGCAGGCAATCTCCACCGCGCCCTGCGCCTCACGGCGTTCGCGCCGGATGGTCTTGCGTCGTCCGGACGACAGCGCGCCCAGGAAGCCGTTGAAGTCAGCATAGCCGCGGTTCTCCCAGTGGTACTGCCGCCCCTCCCGCAGCCCCAGACCCTGGCTTCCCAGCCAGCGCCACTCCTCCTCGGTGGGGAAGTTCACATGCAGGCCCGAGGCGCCGAACCGCTCGCCCAGCGCCAAGGCCCCCCTCAGCAGCAGCGCCCTCGCCTCGTCGGCCGCCACGTCGGGCCGCACCAGCAGGCGCGGCCCAGTGGCCGGCGTGAACGGCGCCGCGCCCAGCAGCTTGGGGTAATAGCGCCCGCCGGCCCGCTCGTAAGCCTCCGCCCAGGCGTGGTCGAAAACGTATTCCCCCTGGCTGTGACCCTTCAGGTAGAGCGGCATAACCGCGGCGACCCGCCCCTCGGCGTCGTCCACCGCCAGGTGCTGCGGCCCCCATCCGGCCGATTCCGCCGCGCAGCCCGCCGCCTCCAGGGCGTCGAGGAAGTCGAACCGCACGAAGGGGTTGCCGAGGTAGGCGGGGTTATCCGCGCAGGCGTCCCACGCCTCCCGCCCGATCTCCGAGATACGGCGGGCGACGCGCACCGCCGGCCGCAGGCTCACGCCTGGAATCCCTCGAAGATCAGGTTGTCGCAGCAGCCTTTGACGCTGTCCCACTGCGCCGGCCCGCGCACCGTCCAGCAGATCACCGGCATCCCCTCCGCCCGCAGCTTGGCCGCCTTGGGGCTCGGCAGCATGTCCAGGCCCAGGGCCAGGAACTGCGGCCGGGCGATGGCCACGTGCTCCAGCCCCGCGAACGCTTTGCGCTGGTCCGGCGCCATGTGCTCGGCGTTGCGATAGGAATAGCTGTCCAGGCCCCGCAGCACGCCTGGGTAACGGTCCGCGAACCAGGCGTGGGAATAGGGATTGAACCCGATCACCGCCACCGGGCCGTTGTGGTCGGCGATCACCTCGTGGACCCGCTGCTCCAGCGGCCCCACTTCGCCGTAGGGCGTCTTCAGTTCGATATGGACCATCGCCCGGTGGCCGATCAGGGCCAGGGTGTCGAGCAGGGTGGGGATGGTCTCCTCCCCGCCGGCGAGGCGGAGCTCGCCGAGCTCATCGGCGGTGCGGTCGCGGACGCGGCCCGCCTCTCCGGTCATCCGCTCCAGGGTCTCGTCGTGGAACACCACCGCTTCGCCGTCGGCGGAAAGCTGGACGTCCAGCTCGATGCCATAGCCACCGGCGCAGGCCGCCTGAAAGGCGCCCAGGGAATTCTCCGCATGGCCGTCCGGGCTCCACAGGCCCCGATGGGCCACCGGCGGGCCGAAGAGCCGGTCCCAGGCCTCGCCGAACCGGGCCTTCACGAGACCTGCACCACCGCGTCGACCTCGACCGCGAAATTCAGCGGCAGGCGATAGACGCCCACCGCCGAGCGCGCGTGACGGCCGATCTCGCCGAACGCCTCGACCATCAGGTCGGACGCCCCGTTCACCACCTTGGGGATGTCGAAGAAGCCCGGTCCCGCCTGGACGAAGCCATTGAGCTTCACCACCCGCACGACGCGATCGAGGTCGCCCTCGCAGGCGGCCTTCATCTGCGCCAGCAGGTTGATCCCGCAGAGGCGGGCGGCGGCCAGCGCCGCCTCGAAGTCGACCTCCTCGCCGACCACGCCCTTGATCCCGCCGGACGCATCCGTCGAGACCTGGCCGGAGATGTGCACGAACTCCCCGACCCGCACGAACGGAACATAGTTGGCCACCGGCGCATTGGGCTGCGGCAGGCTAATGCCAAGCTTGGCGAGGCGCGTTTCGACTTGCGACATGCGGCAAGGTCTAGCCCCGGAGCGCGTTCCGCAAAAGTGGAGACCGGTTTTGCGACTGGATCGCGCTCAATTTCCTGAAGCAGCGCCCATAAGAAAAGGCCCGGACCTTTCGGGCCGGGCCTTCGCTTACGCCTACTATCTGGGTGGTTTAGCGGACGGCTTGCAGCTTCTCGACCGTGGCCGTCATGCGCTCGTTGAGCGGCGCCAGGCTCTCCTTCATGGAGGTCGACACCAGCTCGGTCATCTTGCCCATCTCGGCCACGTAGGCCTCGACGGCGCTCTTGGCGTACGCGGTCTGCAGCTCCAGCACTTCCTGGATGCTCTTCGCGCCGGCCAGCGAGCGGGCGGCGGTCACTTGGGTGTCGAAGGCCGACTTGGAGTAGGCCATCGCCTCGGCGCCCAGGGCTTCAGCGCCCTTGGTGGCGGCGGTCACGGAGGCGACCACGGCTTCCATGTTCTTTTTCGAGGCGGCGTTGGCCTCGTTCAGGGCGGAAAGCGTCTTGTCCACGCCGTCCTTGAAGGCGACGTTGGAGGCGGAAACGATTTGCTCGACAGTGTTCTTCGCGGCTTCAGCGGCCATGGGGACTGCTCCTTGGGACTGGATCATCAGGATTGGGAAAAGCGGGCGAACAGCCCCTTGAACGGCTTTCCATTTCTCATGTTGCAGTGCAGCAGTCAACAAATTTTTGTGCACCGCAACATAAACCGCCCGCGACAAAAGGCCCGGCCTCGTTCAACAGCTGTTTACTCTACGGCAAGCCTCTGGCTGTCATTGTGTGTGAATCACCGGCGGCGCCGTGGCCGCCTTCAACGTTTTGATTCGACGGACGAAGCATGATCCAGCACGCTCGCCGCCTGTTGCTTACCCTGGGTCTGGCCGCCGCCACGGCGCTTGGACCTCTGGCTCCCGCAGCCCAGGCTCAGGTCCCGTACCAGCAGCTCATTCCGAAGAACTCGACGAAGTACGCCGCCATCGTGGTCGACGCCAAGACGGGCGAGGTGCTCTATTCCAAGCGCGCCGACGCGGCGCGCTATCCCGCCTCGATCACCAAGGTCATGACCCTCTACCTGACCTTCGAGGCCCTGGCGGCCGGCAAGGTCAAGCTGGACGACCCGGTGGTGTTCTCGCCCCGGGCGGCGGCCCAGGCGCCGACCAAGCTGGGGGTCCGCGCCGGCGGCACGATCACCGTTTCCGAGGCCATGCAGGCCATGGCCATCAAGTCGGCCAACGACGTGGCGGTGGCCATGGCCGAGAAGCTCGGCGGCACCGAGCAACGCTTCGCCGCCCTGATGACCCTGCGCGCCCAGGAGCTGGGCATGCGCGACACCCACTTCGCCAACGCCTCCGGCCTGCCGGACAGCCGCCAGCTCACCACGGCGCGCGACATCGCGGTCCTGTCCCGGGCGGTGATGCGCGACTATCCGCAGTACTACCGGCTGTTCAGCCAGACCCACTTCACCTTCCGCGGCCAGACCATGCGCAACCACAACGGCCTGCTGCACCGCATGCCGGGCGTGGATGGCCTGAAGACCGGCTTCACTAACGCCTCGGGCTTCAATCTGGCGGTCTCGGCGATCCGCGACAACCGCCGCCTGATCGCCGTCGTGCTGGGCGGCCCCACCACCGCTATCCGCGACAAGAACGCCGAGGGGCTGCTGCTCACCGGCTTCGACGTGATGACCCGCCGGGCGCATGGCGAGCAGATCACCGTCGCCCAGAACTTCTTCGAGGCCCCCGCGCCCGCTGGCGCCGCCGGGTCGCAGGCCGGTCAGGGCGACACCGAGGACCTGAAGATCGTCCTGGCTTCGACCGCACCCTCCATGCGGGCTTCCAAGATCGAGATCGTCGAGCCCTCGCCCAAGGGCAAGTGGGCGGTGCAGGTGGGCTCGTTCAAGGCCCAGTCCGACGCCCGCAAGCAGTTGACGCTGACCGGCGATCGCTTCGGCAGCCAGTTCAAGGCCGCCAAGGGCGTGGCCCAGCAGGACGACGGCCGCTACCGCGCGCGCTTCACCGGCTTCACCGAGGCCGCCGCCAAGGCCGCCTGCAAGGCGGTGAAGGCCAAGAAACAGCCCTGCCTCGTGCTGCCGCCCGGCCAGGGCTAGGCTCGGGTCACATCCCAGATCGGGGCCTCGGAGGCGACTCCGGGGCCCTTTCTATTTCTGCAGCAGGCGGTCACGCGCGGCGTTGAGCTGAGCGGCGAGACCGGCGGTGCCACCCTTGTCCGGGTGGGCCATCCGCATCAACCGGGTGTAGGCGGCCTGGATGTCCTTGCGCGAGGCGCCCTCCTCCACCCCCAAGATGCGCCGCGCCTCGGCCTGCCCCATCCGCGTCGCCGGAGCCGCCGCCGGCGCCGGGCCTCCCTGGCGGGTCGCGGTCAGCAGCCACATACCCACCACCACCAGCACGATGGCCGTGCCCCAGGAGCCGCGCACGCCCAGGGCGACGGCCGCCACGAAGGCGGCCAGGGCGAAGGCCCCGGTGACGAAACGCCACTCACGCCGCTTCAGCAGCGGTTTGCCCCGGGTGGCCCAGAGGAAGACGAGCAGCGCCAGGCCGCCGAGGACGATGTAGCTCATACGGCTATTCCGCCGCGATCTGCTCGCTCCCGTCCAGGCCCGAGAAGCCCAGAGCAGTCATCAGCGCCCGTAATTCCTGGCGCGCGGCCACATGCTGCAGCGACATGGCGACGGGCCGGATCGCCGGCGAGAGGTCGGCGATCGTCAGGCCGAAGGGGAACAGCTCCCGATAGATCACCCGGTCGCGCAGGCCCGGCCCGACCCGGAACCCCACCTTGCGGGACAGGGCCTCGACCCGTTCGTCCAGCCGGCGACGGTTGCGCGCCTCGGTGGGCGCCAGGCGGTTGCGCAGCACCACCCAGTCGATGTGCTTGCGATCCCGGGTGGCCCGCGCCTTGCGGCTCTCCCAGACGGTCTCCGAATAGAGGCTGTGCCGAGTGAGCTCCAGCGTCACCGGATCGACCACCCCCAGCATGTCGAAGTCCACGAAGCTGTCGTTCATCGGGGTGACGATCAGGTCGGCGATCGTGTGCGCGGCCCGGCTGATGGCGGTGTCCGACCCCGGGGTGTCGATGACCACGAAGTCGGCCTGACCGGCCACCGCCTCGAAGGCCGCCTGGAAACGGGCCAGGGCCTCTTCCTCGCTGGCCTTCGCCAGCACCTTGCCGTCGGCGCTCAACGGATGCTCGACGGGCATCGGGGCCTCGGCGCCGTTGGCGGCCAGCCAGGCCCGCCGGTTGGCGAAGAAGTGGCCCAGGCTCTGCTGGCGCAGGTCCAGGTCCAGCACCGCGACCCGGGCGCCGGCGTGCATCAGCGCCACCGACAGGTGGATGGCGATGGTGGACTTACCGGCCCCGCCCTTCTCATTGCCGACCACGATGACGCTGGCCATGAGGCTCCCCTGGTTTTCGCGCGCGACTCAGTGGCCACAACGTCAACGCCGGACGATGAGTCCCGTCAACGCACCCCTTGCCCTAGCCTGTGGATGGACTTGGGGTCGCCGCGTGGCCATAAGCCCGGCCATGAGCGCCTCCCCGCCCATCGTGCGCACCGTCGCCGCCTTGCGGGCCCAGGTTGGCGCCTGGCGTGCGCAGGGCGACCGCATCGGCTTCACCCCGACCATGGGCGCCCTGCACGAAGGCCACCTCTCGCTCGTACGTCTGGCGCGGGAACATGCCGGCAAGGTCGTGGCCAGCATCTTCGTCAATCCCACCCAGTTCGGTCCTAACGAGGATTTCGACGCCTATCCCCGCGATGAGGCCCGAGACGCGGCCCTGCTCGCCGAGGCCGGCTGCGACCTGCTGTTCGCACCGGACGTGGCCGAGATGTATCCGCCGGGGGCCGCCACCACGATCACCGTTTCCGGGGTATCCGAGCCGCTGGACGGCCAGGCCCGGCCCGGCCACTTCGCGGGCGTGGCCACCGTTGTCGCCAAGCTGCTCAACCAGTGCGCCCCGGACGTCGCCGTGTTCGGCGAGAAGGACTTTCAGCAACTTCAGGTGATCCGCCGCCTGGTGCGCGACCTGGACCTGCCGGTGGAGATCCTAGGCGCCCCGACCGCCCGCGCGGAGGACGGCCTGGCCCTGTCCTCCCGCAACGCCTACCTGACGCCAGCCGAGCGGACGGTCGCGGCCGCGCTGAACCGGACGCTGGCCGAGGCAGGCCGACGCGTCCGCGCCGGCGAGGCGGTGGCGGCGGCCGAGGCGGCGGCCGTGGACGCCCTGTTGGCGGCCGGCTTCCGCCAGGTCGACTATGTGGAGATCCGGCGTCCGGACGACCTCGGCCGGCTGGGTCCCAGCGCCATCTCCGGACCCGCCCGGATCCTCGCGGCCGCCTTCCTGGGCCGCACCCGGTTGATCGACAACATGGCGATCTAGGCCGGCTGCGACCGCCGGCCACGGCGGTTCGCGACCCCCTGCCGCAGCGCGACCTGCCGGCCCTCTATGGTCAAGCCGAGACAACTCGCCACAGCAGCGCTCTCTGGAGACGACCACAAACGCTGGATCTCGGCCAGGGCCAAGCCTGCCATACGCCTTCAAGGTGAAGCTTGATAACTGATTTTCTTGAATACCTGCGCAGAGTTACCAAACAAGCGGTGCCGTAGGGATGTATTGTGAAGCTTGTTGTGGGATTTGGAATCCCCGACTGCGAACGGTCGTCAATACGTCGATCTACCTAGAGCGTGCGACAACTTTGACAAGGGTTCGGAAAGCTTCCTTCCCCTAGCTTTCACCCGTCGAGCGGCGGTCGGGGCCGACTCGGAAGCGGCGGGTGGGGCCCGTCCGGACACACGGGAAAAGCTTCGATGACGTACCTCAAGTACGACGGCTCAGCCGTCGCGCAATCCGCCACGCCTGCTTCCGGGCTGTTCGGCACCTCGGCCCTGGACACCCTGGTCGGCACGGCCGCCGCGGAGTCCCTGTGGGGCGGCGAAGGCGACCTGATGAAGGGCGCCGCCGGCGACGACACCTACTACATCAAGAACGCCGCCGACCGGGTGGTGGAGCTGGCCGGCGACGGTGTCGACACCGTCCATGCCTGGACCAGCCTCTACCTGGGCGACTTCGACAACGTCGAGAACGTCACCGTCGGCGGCGACAACACCTACGCGGCCGGCAATGGCCTGGACAACCTCATCCAGGGTGAGGCCGGCAACCAGCAGATCTACGGCGGCGGCGGCCAGGACGTGCTGGTCGGCGGGGCCGGCAAGGATGTCCTCATCGTCTACAAGGGCGAGGGCAACGACGCGGTCGCCGACTTCGCCGTGGGCGAGGACGTGATCCGCCTGAAGGCCGGCTTCACCAGCTTCGGCGAGGTCCAGGGCCGCCTCAGCCAGGTCGGCGCCGATACGAAGATCGACCTCGGCGACGGCGATGGCCTGATGCTGCGCGGGGTGCAGTCCTCGCAGCTCACCGCCGCCAACTTCCAGCTGCAGTTCGACGCCTCCAGGCTGGGCGCCCAGACCTTCGCCGACGAATTCTCGGGCCCGCTGTCCATCTGGGACGCCGAGAGCAACCCCACCGGCAAGTGGCGCCCCGACTTCGGCTACCAGGGCGCCGACGGCTACGGCTCCTACACCCTGGCCTCCAACGACGAGAAGCAGATCTACACCTCGCCCTATTTCAAGGGCCACGCCGGCGACTTCGCCGAGTCTCCCTTCACCTCCAACAGCGACGGCACGCTGTCCATCTGGGCCCGGCCCAGCAGCAACTCCGAGATCTTCGGCTACGGCTACACCTCCGGGATGATCACCACCAAGGAGAGCCACGCCCAGACCTACGGCTACTTCGAGATGCGCGCCGACATCCCCGACGCCGAGGGCGCCTGGCCGGCCTTCTGGATGATCCCCGCCGACGGCTCCTGGCCGCCGGAGCTGGACATCATGGAGACCCTCACCTCCGACCCGCGCGGGGCCTGGACCACCGAGCACTCCTCGACCGGCGGCCACACCGCCCACGGCCAGCTCTCCTTCATCCCCGACACCGCCTCGGGAATGCACACCTACGGCGCCCTTTGGACCCAAACCGACCTCGTCTGGTACGTCGACGGCGTCGAGGTGTTCCGCCAGGACACCCCCGCCGACATGCACAAGCCGATGTTCATGATCGCCAACCTCGCCCTCGGCGGATGGGGCGGCGCCATCACCCAGGGCGACCTGCCCGCCGAGTTCAAGATCGACTACATCCGCGCCTACGGCCTCGGGGACCTGAACGTTCCGGCGCCTCCGGTAGCCCAGCCGGCCCCGACGCCTACCGTCCCGCCCCCGGTCACCACGCCGCCCGTCGTCGCACCGCCGGCCACCAACCTGCCGGGCGCCGTGCTGACCGCCTCCCAGCCGGGTTCGACCCTCACCGGCGGCGCCGGAAATGACACCATCAACGCCAGCCAGGGCGCGGACCAGCTCACCGGGGGCGCCGGGGCGGACACATTCGCCTTCAAGGCCCTCCCCTGGAGCGCCGGCCACATCAAGGACTTCCAGCTCGGCGTCGACAAGCTCGACCTCTCGGCCCTCTACCAGGGTGGCTATACGGGGAACGATCCGGTCGCCGACGGCTACGTCCGCTTCGAGAGCGACGGCGCCGGCGGCGCCAAGGTCATGCTCGACATCGACGCCGGCGCCTCGACCAACCCCTGGGCCTACCAGATCGCCATCCTCGACGGCGTCTCCCCCACCGGCCTCACCGCCGCCCAGGTGTTCGGAGGGGCTCCGGCCGCGCCGGTCCCGGCTCCCGCGCCCGTTGTCCCCGGCCTGTCGCTCACCTCCACCGGCTATGGCGAGACCCTGACCGGCGGCGCGGGGAACGACACGCTCAACGCCGCCCAGGGGCCCGATCGGCTGGTGGGCGGGGCCGGCGCGGACCGGTTCGTGTTCGACGACCTGCCCTGGAACGCCGGCCACGTGGCCGATTTCAAGCCGGGCGAGGACAAGCTGGACCTGCGCGACCTGTTCGCCGACGCCGGCTATCACGGATCCAACCCGATGGCCGAGGGCTTCCTGAAGTTCGAATCCGATGGGGCGGGCGGCACGAAGGTGCTGTTCGACACCGATGGCCCCGGAGCCGCCAACCCCTGGCCTTTCCAGGTCACGACCCTCGACGGCGTGGCGCCGTCCAGCCTCACCGCGTCCGACTGGATCTTCCAGTAGCCCGTCACGCCCCTACCAGGCGCCCGCCTCGCGCAGTTGACGCGCCAGCTCGGGGGGAATGTCGCCGAACGCGCCGAGGTCGAGGTCCGGCGGCGCGTCCGCTTCGGTCAGATAGCGCCAGCCCTGGAACGCCCGACGCGGCGTTGGCGCGACCCGCACCACCGCCTCGTCCAGCGCCACCTGGCAACGGGCGTTCGGGCCCTCGCCCACCGTCTCCACCGCCAGGATCCGCTGGCGGGAGAGGATGGTCCCCTTGAACACCCGGTAGAGCGAGCCGCCCTCGACCATCTCCGCCGCCCGCTTGGGCGTCTGGCGGGTGCGCAGGATCCAGGGCCCCGACTGCTGGGCGCGCCAGGCCAGAAGCTCCTCGACCGTGTCGCACCCGACGCACAGCTTGATCATGTGAAGCGGCATTCAGCCCCGTTAGGACGGCCGCCCCGACTTGCAAATGGCTCTTCGCGCCGCAGGGCGGTAATTTCCACCATGCTGCCTGACATCCCCGGCGATTCGGCGCTTACGCGGCTCTTCGAGAGCAAGCGCGTACAGGATGAGGTGTCGTGGTTCGCCCTGCCCGGCGGCCAGGCGCTCTACAGCGCCGGCAGCCCCGCGGACCACCTCTATGTCCTGCGCACCGGGCGCCTGGGGGCGTTCCGCCGCGAGGAGGGCCAGGAGCCCCAGTTCCTGGGCGTGATCCGTCCGGGGGAGCCGGCCGGCGAGATGGCGCTGATCGCCGGGGCTAACCATTCGGCCGAGGTGGTCGCCCTGCGCGACTCCGAGGTCTTCGCCGTGCCGGCCGACGTCTTCTTCGACGCCTGCGAGGAAGATCCCTCGATCATGATCGAGCTGGCCCGGCTGATGATCCTGCGCACCCGCCAGGAAGCCCGGCGAGGGCCGGCGGGCGAGCCCTCCGTGTTCGGCTTCGTCGCCGTGGGCCAGCCGGGCCCCCTCAGGCCCACGGTCGAGCGCATCGAGCGGGAGATCGCCGACCTCGGCTACACGGTCACCACTATCGGCGTCGAAGGCTCCAGCGCGCCGCTCGAATGGTTCTCGGAGGTCGAGCGGACCCACGATTTCGTCCTCTACCTGGCCGAGGCCGCCGACCTCGCCTGGGGCCAGACCATCTCGCGCCAGGTGGATCGGCTGTTCCGCGTGGGCCGCGGCGACAAAGCCCCGCCCCGCGAGCCGCTGCCGCCCTCGCCCCTCCAGGCCCAGCAACTGGTCGACCTGATCCTCCTGCAACCGCCCACGGGTCGCCCCCAGGGCTCGGACGCCTGGAGCCAGGCCACCTCGGCGGCGCGGCTGTTCCACCTGAGGCGGGCCGAGCCCGAGGACATCCGCCGTCTGGCGCGCGTGATCACCGGCCAGTCGGTGGGCCTCGTGCTCTCCGGCGGCGGCGCGCGGGCCTACGCCCACATCGGCGCGATCAAGGCCCTGCGCGAACGCGGCGTGCCCATCGATTTCATCGGCGGCGTCTCCATGGGCGCCATCATCGGCGCGGGCCTCGCCATGGGCTGGGACGGCGCGGAGATGGACCAGCGCATCCGTCAGGCGTTCGTCGACACCAGCCCGCTCGACGATATCGCCCTGCCCCTGTTGGCCATGACCCACGGCGTGAAGGTCAGCGAGCGCCTGGCCCACCACTTCGGGGAGACCGACATCGCCGACCTCTGGCTGCCGTTCTTCTGCCTGTCCTCGAACCTCACCACCGGCGCCTACCAGCTCCATCGCCGGGGCCTGCTTCGCCAGGCGCTGCGGGCTTCCATCTCTCTGCCGGGCATCCTGCCGCCGGCCACCGACGGGCCGAACGTCCTGGTGGACGGCGCGGTGATGAAGAACTTCCCGGCCGACATCATGCGCGCGGCCCAACTGGGTCCCATCGTCGGCGTCGACGTCACTGCCGCCCGCAGCATCACCGCCGACGACGTGGCCCGCCCCTCCTCGGTGTGGCGCTGGATCCGCTCCGGCCAGTGGCGGCTGGGCCCGCCCATCGTCTCGCTGCTGATGCGCTCCGCCACCGTCTCCACTGGCCGGGACCTGGCCGCGGCCCGCGCGGCCACCGACGTCCTGGTCCTGCCGGAGGTGGCGGGCATCGAAATCCGCGACTTCGCCGCCTATGCGACAGCGGTGGAAGCCGGCTACCGCGCGACCCTGCAGGCCCTCGATTCGTTGAACGGCCCGGTGACCGGGCTTCGCCGACGCCCCGCCCTGCACGAAATGGCGGCGCTTTCGCAACGGGCGCCCCTAAGGCGACCATCTCCGGCCGCGGCGGAATAACCCAAGCGGCGGCGTTTGCGGACCGCCCCGACCCCACCCATATTCCTGTTGTCGTGTGCAACAACCGAAAGGAGGTGATCCAGTGTCTCATAGCAATGGCCGCAAGCCGGTGATCGTGACCTGGACCTCCGCTTGTGGGGTCCGCGCCTGAGCCGTTGATGGCGAGGGGTCGCGAACCGCTCCGCGGTCCGACTATGGAAAGGCCGCTCCAGCGATGGGGCGGCCTTTCGCATTTGGGCCCGCCGCGCTCAGATCGACAGCCACCGCCCGCGTGCTAGAGTGCCCGTCCTTCGGGGGAGGGTCTCATGGGTCTCAGGAAATCACTGGTCGTCGTTGCGGCGCTCGCCACGGCGGCGCTCGTCCAGGCGCCTGCGCAGGGCCAGGAACGCGGGGTCACTGTCTTCCATGGCGCGACCGTGATCGTGGGCGACGGCCGCCCGCCCATCGAAAACGCATCGCTGGTCGTGGAGGGCGCTCGCCTCCTGCAGGTCGGCCCGAGCGCCCAGGTCCGCGCGCCCGTGGGGGCCCGGCGTGTCGATCTCGCCGGCAAGACGGTGATGCCGATGCTTATCGACGCCCACGTCCACACCAGCGCCACCGCCGAGGCTCTCACCGAGGATCTGAAGCGGCGCCCGACATGGGGCGTCAGCACCGTCATGAGCATGGGCACCGACCCCTTCACGGTCCTGCCGATGCGCGCGCGGGCCATTCCCGGCGCCGCTCGCTACTTCAGCGCGGGACGCGGCATCACGCGGCCAGAGCCCGGCCGCACCACGGTTCCCTTCTGGATCAATACCGAGGCGGATGCGCGCGCCGCCGTCAACGAACTGGCCGGGCAGAAGGTCGACCTCGTCAAGGTCTGGGTCGACGACCGCGGCGGCATGTTCCCGAAGGTCACGCCACCCCTCTACACAGCCGTGATCGACGAGGCCCACAAGCATCAGCTCCGCGTCTCGGCCCACATCTTCACCCTCGAGGACGGCAAGGGTCTGCTGCGCGCGGGCCTTGACGCTTTGGCGCATGGTGTCCGCGATCGTGACGTGGACGACGAATTCCTGGCGATGGTGCGGGCCCGCCCGAACCTGGTGCTGAATCCGAACCTGCCCGCCCGTGGGGTCCGGACCGACCTCAGCTGGCTCGCCGGCGGCCTGCCCGCCGCCGAACTGCAGCGGCTGGAAGCCGAGAACACCGACCGGCCGGCGGCCGTCCAGGAGCCCTACCTCCTGCAGGCGCGCAACCTGGCGAAGATGTCCGCGGCGGGCGTCAAGGTCGTGCTCGGCACGGATGGCAACACGCCCTGGCAGGCGCATGTGGAGATGGAGGACATGGTCCTCGCCGGCATGACCCCGATGCAGGTGATCGTCGCCTCGACCCGGAACGGCGCGGAGTTCCTCAGGATCGCCGACGCCGGCACGCTCGAGGCCGGCAAGAGCGCGGATTTCATCGTCCTCGACGCCAATCCGCTGGCCGACATCAAGAACACCCGCCGCATGTCGGCGGTGTATCTGCGCGGTGAAGCCATTAAGCCCGCGAACGCGCGATAGGGGTCGCGGGCTAGTACGACTTGGGAAGGCCGAGAGCCTTCTCGGCCACGTAGCACAGGATCATCTGCTCGCTGACCGGCGCCAGGCGCGCGATCAGCACCTCGCGCAGCAGTCGTTCCACGTGGAACTCCTTGGCATAGCCCATGCCGCCGTGGGTCAGGACCGCCTGCAGGCACGCCTCGTATCCCGCCCGCGCGCCCAGCAGCTTGGCAGTGTTGGCTTCGACCCCGCACGGCAGGCCGTTGTCGTAGAGCCACGCCGCCCGGCGCGCCATCAGGTAGGCCGCCTCCAGATGCATCCAGCGCTCGGCGAGCGGATGCTGAATCCCCTGGTTCTGACCAATCGGCCGGTCGAACACCACCCGCTCGCGGGCGTAGCGGGCGGCTCTGGAGATCGCCGCCTGGCCGATGCCGACCGCTTCGATGCCGAACAGCAGCCGTTCCGGATTGAGGCAGGCGAAGATGTACTCGAAGCCCTTCCCCTCCCCGCCGATCCGGTCCGCCTCGGGGACGAAGAGGCCGTCGATGAAGATGGCGTTCGAATCCACCGCCTTGCGGCCCATCTTGTTGATCAGCCGCACCTCGATTTTCGAGCGATCCAGGTCGGTGTACAGCAGGGTGATCCCCGCGGTCGGCTTCTTGGGATCGTACTTCTCGGTCCGGCACAGCAGCATCAGCTTGTTCGCCACCTGCGCGGTGGTGGTCCACACCTTCTGGCCCCGGACGACGTAGCCGCCGTCGACCTTCTCCGCGAAAGTCTCGATGCGGGT
>CANJRI010000030.1 GCA_947476555.1 Caulobacteraceae bacterium | reverse complement strand
GCGGCCGAATACATCGGCGGCATGGACGTCCCCGGCGTGTACCAGGCGCTGCTGAAAAACGCCGACACCGACATCGACGTCGCCAAGAACGGCGCGCGGACCCGGATCTCCATGACCTACCTGGTCCGTGGCGAGCCGGCCTTCATCCGGCGCCCGGATCCGCCGCAGCAGAAATCCGCCCACCAGGATCGATAAGGGCGACCCCAGGCAGGCCCCGCACGCCACCGGACCGGCTTGACCTTCGCCCCGCGCGGGGCGAAGCGTCAGGCTGTCCGGGGGCGAGACGTGGCGACATTCAGACCTGAGACCCGCAGGGTCCTGACCGCCAGCCTGGTGGGCACGGCGGTGGAGTTCTACGACTTCTACGTCTACGCCACGGCCGCCGCCCTGGTGTTCGGACCGCTGTTCTTCCCCACCGCCTCGGCCGCCGCCCAACAGCTCAGCAGCTATGCGACCTTCGCGGTGGCTTTCTTCGCCCGGCCCGTGGGCGCAGCCTTCTTCGGACATTTCGGCGACCGGATCGGGCGCAAGTCGACCCTGGTGGCCTCACTGCTGACCATGGGGATCTCGACCTTCCTGATCGCCTTCCTGCCGCCCTACGCCATGGTCGGCTGGGTCGCGCCGGCGCTGCTCTGCGTCCTGCGGTTCGGCCAGGGCTTCGGCCTGGGCGGCGAATGGGGTGGGGCTGCGCTGCTGGCGGTGGAGAACGCCCCGCCCGGCTGGCGCGCCCGGTTCGGCATGGTCCCGCAGTTGGGGGCGCCCGTCGGCTTCCTCGCCGCCAATGGCCTGTTCCTGATCCTCGGCCTGCTCCTGCCGCCGGGGGATTTCCAGGCGTGGGGCTGGCGCCTGCCGTTCCTGCTCAGCGCCGTCCTGGTGGGCCTGGGCCTCTGGGTCCGCCTGACCATCGCCGAGACGCCGACCTTCCAGAAGGCGATGGCGGAGGCGGCCCCGGCCCACGTGCCGATGGCCGAGGTGTTCCGGCGCCACCCCGGCGCCCTGCTCGGCGGGACCTTCGCCGTGGTGGCCTGTTTCGCCATCTTCTACCTCTCCACGGCCTTCGCCCTGGGTCACGGCGTGACCGCGCTCGGCTACACCCGCCAGAGCTTCCTGGGCGTGCAGTTGGGGGCGATCCTGTTCCTGGCGGCTGGGATCATCGCCGCCGGCTGGCTCTCGGACCTGAAGAGCCCGCGCGCGGTGCTGATGGGCGGCTGCGTCGCGACGGTGGCGGCGGGCGCGCTCATGGGGCCGATGATGGACGCCGGGTCCCTGCCACTGATCTGGCTCTGGCTGTCGGCGGCGCTGTTCGTCATGGGCTTCGTCTACGGCCCGCTGGGCGCATTCCTGCCAAGCCTGTTCCCGCCGCGGGTCCGCTACTCCGGCGCCTCGCTGGCGTTCAACGTCGGGGGGATCATCGGCGGCGGCCTGACCCCGATCATCGCCACGGGTCTCGCCGACGGGGGGAGCCTCACCCCAGTGGGCTATTACTTGGGCGCCGCGGGTGTCCTCAGCCTGCTTGGCCTGCTGCCTCTGCGGGCCCGTTACGCCGAAACGGCGTGAGCCTGGTTTGCGTCCCCGCCGCTGAGTCTGTAATCCACCCTCAATGCCTCCCCTCCTTGAAACCGACACCGACGCCGCCCTGCTGGCCCTAGCGCCCGACCACGAGGTGGATGCGCGCGCGACCTTCAGCGTGGACTTCGACATGAAGGCCCCGGCCTTCAGCGAGCGCGACCCGCACGTCCCCGACATCGACCCGGGCTACAAGTTCGACCCGGAAACCACCCGGGCCATCCTGGCCGGCTTCGCCCACGACCGGCGGGTGATGGTCCAGGGCTATCACGGCACCGGCAAGTCGACGCACATCGAGCAGGTGGCCGCGCGCCTCAACTGGCCGCTGATCCGGGTGAACCTCGACAGCCACGTCAGCCGCATCGACCTGGTCGGCAAGGACGCCATCGTCCTGAAGGAAGGCAAGCAGGTCACCGAGTTCCGCGAGGGCATGCTGCCCTGGGCGATCCAGCGGCCCATCGCCCTGGTGTTCGACGAGTACGACGCCGGCCGGCCGGACGTGATGTTCGTGATCCAGCGCGTGCTGGAGGCGCAGGGCAAGCTGACCCTGCTCGACCAGAACCGGGTGATCCGGCCCAATCCGTGGTTCCGGCTGTTCTCGACCACCAACACCATCGGCCTGGGCGACACCACGGGGCTCTATCACGGCACTCAGCAGATCAACCAAGGCCAGATGGACCGCTGGTCGATCGTGGCGACGCTGAATTACCTGGCCCACGACGTGGAGGCCGAGATCGTGCTGGCGAAGTCGCCGAACTACCAGACCGCCGAAGGCAAGCGCACCATCGCGGCCATGGTCCGGGTGGCGGACATGACCCGCAACGCCTTCATGAACGGCGACATCTCGACGGTGATGAGCCCCCGCACGGTGATCACCTGGGCGCAGAACGCCGAGATCTTCGAGGGCGACATCGGCCTCGCCTTCCGGATGACCTTCCTGAACAAGTGCGACGAGCTGGAGCGCGGCACGGTGGCCGAGTTCTACCAGCGCGCGTTCGGCGCCGACCTGCCGGAAAGCACGGCCCGGGTCAGGGTCACCTGACCCGAGCCGCTACGCGCTAATTCCCTGTGATCTTCCGGCCGGCCATGAGGCCCATAACCAGGAAGACGGCGAAGACGATCAGGGCAACCACGAACAGTAGCTTGGCGATGCCGGCGGCCGCGCCGGCGATGCCGCCGAAGCCCAGAAGGCCGGCCACCAAGGCCACGACGGCGAAGATCAGAGCCCACTTCAGCATTTTCGGTTCTCCTCGGCCGGTCATCGGCCTCTGCGGAGCGCACAACCGCTGCCGTGCGGCGCGGGTTCCGCTGGAAATCCTGGCTTCGCACCCGCAGCCCCCTATTCTATTGACGACGTAAGATGGCCAAACCCCCCGACAGTCCCCTGGAGCCGTTCAAGCGGGCGCTGGCGCACGCCGCCCGCTCGCTGGCCGAGGCGCCGGACCTGGAGATCGTCTATTCCGGCGAGGGACCGCAACTTTCCGGCAACCGGGCGGTGCTGCCGCATCCGCCGCGGGACATGACCCCGCAGGACGCCGCCCGCATCCGCGGTCTGGCCGACCAGATGGCGCTCAGGATCGCCCACCACGATACGGCGGTCCACGCCCGCCAGCGGCCAGCCTCCCCACTGAGCGCGCCGGTCTACGACGCCCTGGAGCAGGCCCGCGTCGAGGCCCTGGGCGCCAACGCCATGGGCGGGGTGAGCGCCAACCTGACCGCCGTGCTGGAGCACAACTGGGCGCGGCGCACGATCAATCCCATCGATGCCCAGGCCAACCCGCCGATGGCCGACGTGGTGGCCCTGCTGGCGCGCGAGCGCCTGACCGGCCAGCCGCCGCCCGGGCCCGCCCGGGCGCTCGTGGAGCTGTTCCGCGCCGAGGTCGAGGCCAAGGCCGGCGCCGACCTGGACAAGCTGGCGGCGGCCCTGGACGACCAGAAGGCCTTCGCGCGGATCACCCGCGCGATCCTGCGGGACCTGCAGCTTGGCGACGACCTGGCCGACCCCTCCGAGCCGGACGAGCAGGACGATGGCGAGGACGACCAGAAGCGCGACCCCTCCGAGGACCCGGACGAGGGCGACAGCGAGGGCCAGAGCGACCAGTCGCCGGCCATGCGCGAGGACGAGAGCCGCCGTGAGAGCGAGGACGCCGACAGCGCCCTGACCGAGGCCGAGGCGGGCGAGGCCGAGGACCTGGAGGAGCCGCCGGAGATGGGGGACGGCGACCAGCCGACCCGACCCGACCCCTCCGGCGACAACCGGGCGATCACCTACAAGGTCTTCACCACCCAGCACGACGAGATCGTGGGGGCCGAGGAGCTGTGCGAGGCCGAGGAGCTGACCCGGCTTCGGGCCTATCTCGACCAGCAGCTGGCGGCGCTCTCCAACGTGGTCTCGCGGCTGGCCAACCGGCTGCAACGCAAGCTGCTGGCCCAGCAGAACCGCTCCTGGATGTTCGACCTGGAGGAAGGGATGCTGGACGCCGCGCGCCTGACCCGGGTGATCGTCGATCCCACCGCCCCGCTGTCCTTCAAGGAAGAGACCGACACCGAGTTCCGCGACACGGTGGTCTCGATCCTGATCGACAATTCGGGCTCCATGCGCGGCCGGCCGATCATGGTGGCCGCGGTCTGCGCCGACATCCTGGCGCGGACTCTGGAGCGGTGCGGGGTGAAGACCGAGATCCTCGGCTTCACGACGCGGGCCTGGAAGGGCGGCTCGGCCCGCGAGGACTGGCTGAAGGCCGGCAAGCCGCCGCAGCCCGGCCGGCTGAACGACCTGCGCCACATCATCTACAAGGCGGCCGATTCGCCCTGGCGCCGGGCGCGGCGCAACCTCGGCCTGATGATGCGCGAGGGGCTCTTGAAGGAGAACATCGACGGGGAGGCCCTGCTCTGGGCGCACCACCGGCTGATCGGCCGGCCCGAGCAGCGGCGTATCCTGCTGGTGATCTCCGACGGCGCGCCGGTGGACGATTCCACCCTCTCAGTGAACTCCGGCCACTATCTGGAACGGCACCTGCGCGAGGTGATCACCGAGATCGAGACCAAGAGTCCGGTGCAGCTGATCGCCATCGGCATCGGCCACGACGTGACACGATACTATCGCCGGGCGGTGACCATAGTGGACGTGGAGCAGCTGGCCGGCGCCATCGTCGAGCAGCTCGCCGAACTGTTCGAGGAAGAGCCGCGGGTGGTGAGCCGACGGGTCCAGGCCGGGATGCTGCAGGCGCCGCCCAACACCCAGGGGCCGAGCGGTGGTCCCAGGCGCGCCAGCTTCAAGGACCTGCGGAGGGCCGCCGGTTGAGGCGGCTTGCGGGGCTGGCGCTGGCGTTCGCCCTCGCCGGCTGCGTCGGCCTGCGCGCCAGCCTGCCGGCCGCGCCGGTGCCCTATGGCTCGGCCATCGCCATCGACGCCGCGCCGGTGCCCCTGGACCCCACAAACCCCGGTCGCCAGCGGATCGGCAATTTCGCCTACGCCGGCGGGGTGTGGCTGACCTCGGCCCAGACCTCGCGGCTGCACGGGCTTTCCGACCTGAAGGTCTGGCCCGATGGGCGGATCGTCCTGCAAGGCGACCAGGCGGACCTGGTGGAGGCGCGGCTGCGGCTGGACGGGGCCGGCCGGCTGGTGGGCCTCACGGACGGCCACATCTCGGCGCTGAAGGATGAGAAGGGCGTCGACCTCTATGCCGGCGGGCAGCGGGAATTCGACACCGAGGGCTACGCCGAGCTGGCCAATGGCGACCGGCTGGTGAGCTTCGAACAGCACGACCGGCTGATGCGCTATCCCAAGGGCGCCGTCCTGCCCGTCCCCGCCCCCTTCCCGCAGGTCCGCTTCATCCACAACCAGAGCATGGAATCCCTGGCCGCCGACCCGGCGGCCGGACCGGACGCCTACCGTGTGGGGATCGAGCCCACCGGGGAGGTCTTCCTGTGCCGCCTGTCGGGCGGCTGCGCGCCGGCCGGGGGCGTGGCGCTCAGGGACGGCTTGGGACTGGTGGGCCTGGATATCCTGCCCGGCGGACGGACCGCCTACCTTCTGCGCGGCTTCACGGTGGCGCGGGGGAATTTCATCACGCTGAGGATCGTGGACCGGGGGGGCGTCATGATCGACCAGCTCGACCTCGCCCGCCCGCTGACCGTGGACAACTTCGAGGGCGTGGCGGCCACGCCCCTGCCCGGCGGCAAGATCCGCTTCTACCTGGTGTCGGACGACAACTTCGGGGCCTTCGAAGGCCTGCCCACCGACCAGCGGACCCTGCTGCTGGCCTTCGACTGGACGCCGCCGACCTAGCAGCGTGCCGTTGCGGGGGAGGGGTCCGGAAACAAAAAGGCCGCCCCGAGGGACGGCCCTTTCGATTCGATCGTGGAAACCGCTTAGGCCGCCGGCTGCTCGGAGAGCTTGGCCTTCAGCTGGCGCTTGATCTTCTGGGCGCGGATCGAGAGCTGCTCGTCGCGGGCCTTCAGCAGGAAAACATCCAGGCCGCCGCGGAAATCCAGCGTCCGCAGGGCGGCGTTGGTGATCCGCAGGGAGAAGCTCTGACCCAGGGCGTCCGACTGCAGGCTCACAGCCGCCAGATTCGGCATGAACCGGCGCTTGGTCTTGATATTCGAGTGGCTCACGTTGTGGCCGACCATCGGGCCGACACCAGTGAGTTCGCAGCGGCGCGACATGGCCAAACCTTCGCGAAGACAACTAAAGGGATGCGACGGGCCCAGGGGCCTGCGCAGGGAGCGGGCGATATAGAGGAAGGGGCCCTAGGACGTCAAGACAAGGCGGGCCTTAGAGCCATGCGTCGCACCGCGCCGGGTTGCCGCGTTGTGGTCAAGCTGCGACTCGCCTACCATATGTCGTAGGGAACAAAGGCTGAATCGCTGAGAGTCAGTGATTCGGACATGATTCGTTTCGGCCATGTTCCAAATCCATCGCAGGCCCCGTTAACCGCCGGACGCCACCGGGCGATAGCTGGCCGTGATCATGTGTTCCGCATCGACTCGCCGGCCGCCGCGGCCCAGCACCTCCAGGTGCACGTGGTCGGTCATGCCGTCCGGATATTTGCGCTGCAGGGAGTGGGCGGTCCCGATGGCGCGGCCGAGCGCGATGGTGTCGCCCACCTGGACCGTCGGATCGACGTAGAAGACGCGGACGGCGTAGCGGATCGCGGGATTGGTGATCTCGACGAACTTCAGGTCGTTGTCGCCGGCGTAGGCGTGGCCGATCTTGGTGACGTACCCGGAGACCGGCGCGACCACCGCCTGGCCAGCCTCGGCGATGAAATCGACGCCCTCATGCCGGCGCGAGCCGCCGTCGCGGGAGGCGCCGAAGGCCCCTTCACCGTAGGCGTCGTGCGCCCGGGGGGCCTGGCCGGTGGGGTTGACGAAATCGGACTGGCCGTCGCCGTCCACGTCCTGGCCGTCCCAGACCAGTTCGACTTCCTGGACCTCGGTGGTCAGCGACGCCACGGCCTGGTCGACCCCGGTGGTCAGACGCACGCCGGTGTGCACGGCGGGCGCAGCGGTGGCGGCGGTGGCGGCCACCGCCGTCAGCAGGACCATCGCCTGGAGCGGCCGATCGACCGCCAGTTCATGAAGACGCGCACGCCAACCGTGGTTCAAAATTTAAGCCCTTCTTCCCGAGGCGTCCCGGCGGGCCCGATCTGTAGCCGGACCTTACTGGACTGCTCAAGGCCAAGCTGGAGACAAGGCCGATGCCGGGCGGGTGTGCCCAGCGACCGAGGCGAAATAGGGGCAAGGCCTGACCGTGGCCATGCGGCAGGCCGCCGCCGCGACATCCCGCCGTTCCGGAGTTCTACCTACGGCGACCTTGTTAATGACTGACTGGTCAGTTATTATGGGCCATGGCCACCCCCAAGTTCCGGCGCCGCAAGACCGATCGTCCCGCCGAGATCGTGGAGGCGGCGATGGCGGTGTTCGCCGAGAGGGGATTCGCCGCCGCGAGGATCGACCAGATCGCCGCTCGGGCCGGGCTTTCGAAGGGCGCGGTCTATCTCTACTTCGCCACCAAGGAGGAGCTTTTCCACGCCGTGGTGGCCCAGGGTATGGCCCCAAACCTCGCGGTTCTGAAGGCGATGGCGGCGACCCATTCTGGGCCCTTTCGCGAGTTGATCACCGCGCTCGCCGCCCATCTCGCCCGGATCGCGCAGACCACGCCGCTGGGCGGGGTGGTGAAGATGGTGATCGGCGAGGCCCGCAATTTCCCGGAACTGGCCCGGGTCTGGCACGACGAGGTGATCACCCACGGCCTGGGCGCCATCGCCGCCGCCATCGAGGCCGGCCAGGCGCGGGGCGAGCTGAAGCCGGGCGACCCGCGCGCCTATGCCCTGTCGCTGATGGCGCCGCTGCTGGTGGGCGTGATCTGGCGTGAGACCTTCGTGCCGGTGGGCGCCCCGCCCTTCGATCTGCCGGCCCTGATGGCCCAGCACGTCGAGACCATGCTGCACGGACTGGAGGCGCGCCCATGAACCCTCGCAGAGCCCTGCCCGCCGTCCTGTTGCTCACCGCCGGCGGCATCGTCGCCGGCCTCTTGCTGGCCCCCAAGCTGAAGGGGCCCGAGACCCTCTCGGGTTATGTGGAGGGCGAGCCGCTCTACCTGGCCGCCCCGGTGGCGGGGATGGTCAAGGCGGTCCACGTGACGCGCGGCCAGGCGGTGAAGGCCGGCCAGCCGCTGTTCCAGGTCGATCCCGCCCAGGTGCGCTCGCAGTTCGACCAGGCCACCGCCGAAGCCGAGGCCGCCCAGGCCCAGGCAGAGGACGCGCGCAAGGGCCAGCGGCCGGTGGAGCTGGCCATCTACGAGGCCAATATCGCCGCCGCCGAGGCCCGGGCCCGCGACGCCGCCGCCGTCCTGCGCCGGGTCGAGCCCCTGGCGCGCCAGGGCTATTATTCGGCCGCCCGCCTGGATGAGGCCAGGGCCACCGCCGACGCGGCCCAGGCGCAGGTGCGCGCCGCCCGCCGGCAGCGCGACGCCGCCGCTCTGGGGGGCCGCGCCGACCAGATCCGCGCCGCCGACGCCCGCGCGGCCCAGGCCGGGGCCGCAGTGGCCGGCGCCGGGGCCCGCCTGGCCGAGGTCTCGCCCCGCGCCCCCGCCGACGCGCGGGTGGAGGAGGTGTTCTTCCACGCCGGGGAATGGGCGCCGGCCAACCAGCCGATCCTCTCCCTGCTGCCCGACGCCCGGATCAAGCTGCGGTTCTTCGTGCCCGAGCGCGAGGTGGCGGCCTACACGGTAGGCCAGACGGTGCGGTTCGCCTGCGACGGCTGCGCCAAGGGGCTGACCGCCCGCATCGACTTCGTGAGCCCCCGGCCCGAGTTCACCCCGCCGGTGATCTATAGCAGAGAGACCCGCGACCGGCTGGTGTTCCTGGTGGAGGCAAGGCCCTCGGCGCGGCTGGCGCCCGGCCAGCCGGTGGACGTCGAGCCGCTCAGATGAGCCTCGCCGTGGACGTCACCGGCCTGAACAAGAGCTTCGGCGACAAGCACGTCGTCCAGGACCTGACGATCCAGCTTGAGCAGGGCCGCATCTGCGGCTTCCTGGGGCCCAACGGCTCGGGCAAGACCACCACCCTGCGGATGCTCTGCGGCCTCCTAACCCCCGACAGTGGCTCCGGCACTGCGCTAGGCTTCGACATCCTGAAGCAGGCCGACCAGATCAAGCGGCGCACCGGCTACATGACCCAGCGGTTCTCGCTCTACGAGGACCTGACCATCGCCGAGAACCTGGAGTTCGCCGCCCGCGTCCACGAGCTGGACCGCCGCCGCGAGCGGGTGGACGTGGCGCTCACCCGCCTGGGCCTGGAGGCCCGCCGGGGCCAGCTGGCCGGCACGCTGTCCGGCGGCTGGAAGCAGCGCCTGGCCCTGGCCGCCGCCACCTTGCACGAGCCGAAGCTGCTGCTGCTCGACGAGCCCACCGCCGGCGTCGATCCCAAGGCCCGCCGCGCGTTCTGGGACGAGATCCACGCCCTGGCCGCCGAGGGCCTGACGGTGATGGTCTCCACCCACTACATGGACGAGGCCGAGCGGTGCCACGAGATCGCCTACATCTCCTATGGCCGGCTGATGGCGCGGGGGACGGCCCAGCAGGTGATCGACGGCTCCGGCCTGATCACCTTCCGCGCCGAGGGCCCGGACGCCGACCGCCTGGCCCGGGAGCTGTCCGGCAAGCCGGGCGTGGAGACCGCCGCCGCCTTCGGGACCGCCCTGCACGTCAGCGGGACCGACCGCGCCGCCCTGGAGGCGGCCGTGAAACCCTACCGGCGCGAGCCCTGGCGCTGGCGTGAGGTCGAGCCGACGCTGGAGGACGTGTTCATCCATCTCATGGGCGCCAGCCAGGACAACTTCCAATGATGGGGTTCTCCGGCGCACGGGTGATGGCGGTGCTGGTCAAGGAGTTCAAGCAGCTCGCGAGAGACCGGCTGACCTACGCCATGATGCTGGCCATCCCGGTGGTGCAGCTGGTGCTGTTCGGCTACGCGATCAACGCCGAGCCGCGGCACCTGCCCACGGCCCTGCTGGTGCAGGAGGACAGCCGCTACGCCCGCTCGATGGTGGCGGCCCTGGAGAACTCGCGCTTCTTCGACCTGACGCACCAGGCCCGCAGCCCCGCCGAGCTGGACCGCCTCATCCGATCCGGCGAGGTGCAGTTCGCCATCACCATCCCCGGCGACTTCAGCCGCAGGGTGGCGCGGGGCGACAAGCCGCAGATCCTGGTGGAGGCCGACGCCACCGACCCTTCGGCCACCGGCGGGGCGGTGGCGGCGCTGGCCGCCCTGCCCAGCCAGGCCCTGGTCCACGACCTGACCGGCGCCATGGCCGCCCGGGCCGGCGCCCCCGCCCCGTTCGAGGTGGTGGTCCACCGCCGCTACAATCCCGAGGCCGTCACCAGCTACAACATCGTGCCCGGGCTGCTTGGCATCATCCTCTCCATGACCCTCGTCATGCTCACCGCCCTCAGCGTCACCCGCGAGACCGAGCGCGGGACCATGGAGACCTTGCTCGCCACCCCCCTGGAGCCGTTCGAGGTGATGACCGGCAAGCTCGCGCCCTACGTCGGCGTGGGCCTAGTCCAGACGATCGTGGTGCTGCTGCTGGCCCGCTTCCTGTTCGGGGTGCCGATGGAGGGCGGCTGGATCGGCCTCATCCTCGGCCTTTCCCTGTTCATCGTCGGTTCGCTGGCGCTGGGCTTCCTGATCTCCACGGCCGCCCGCTCGCAGCTGCAGGCCATGCAGATGAGCTTCTTCTACATCCTGCCCTCGATGCTGCTGTCGGGCTTCATGTTCCCGTTCCGGGGGATGCCGGTCTGGGCCCAGTGGCTCGGCGAGATCATCCCGGTGACCCACTTCCTGCGGGTGGTGCGCGGCAGTCTGCTCAAGGGGCAGGGACTGATCGACCAGTGGCCGTCGCTGGCGGCGCTGACGGCTTTCGTGCTGGTGGTCACGGCCCTGGCGATGATCCGCTACCGCCGGACGCTCGACTAGGACGCCGGCTCGGCTAAACTCCGACGTCCCTTCCTCGGGACGCCCGCATGAACGCCTCCACGACCATCGCCGACCAGCTGCAGCGCCTGCTCGCCAACGCCCACGCACCCTATTCCGGCGTGCATGTCGCCTGCGCCGTGGAGGGGCCCGACGGGCGGCTGCACCTGGGCGTCAACGTGGAGAACGCGGCCTATCCGCAGGGCCTATGCGCGGAGGCCAGCGCCATCTCGGCGGCGGTGACGGCGGGCGAGACGCGGATCGTGCGCGTCCATGTCGCCTCCAACCTGCCGGACCTGGTCTGGCCGTGCGGCGGCTGCCGCCAGAAGATCCTCGAGTTCGCCGAGCCGGGCTGTGAGGTGGTGACGATCGCCCCCGACGGCCGGACCGACAGCCGCACCATCGAACAGCTGCTGCCGGAAGGCTTCCGGCTGGAACGGGGATGAGCGCACCCGTTTACGGCATCCTCTGCGCCACCGTCGAGGAGCTGGACGCCCTGGCCGGGCGTCTCGACCTGCATCCGGAGCCGCGGACCCACGGGGCCACGCGGGTCTGGACCGGTCGCCACGCCGGCGCCGAGATCGTCCTGGCCCGGGCCGGCATCGGCAAGGTCAACGCCGCGGCGGCCGCCACCCTGCTGCTGGACCGCTACGAGGCCGAGACGCTGATCTTCTCTGGCGTGGCGGGGGGCCTCGATCCCGACCTGCCGGTGGGCTGCGTCCTGCTGGCCGACCGGCTGGCGGTCCACGACTACGGGATCGTCACGGCCGGCCGGCTGACCCCCGTGGCCTATGGGGTGATCCCGGTGGGCGCACCGCCGCTCACCGAACTAGTGGCGGTCTCCGAGGATGTGGCCCGCGACTTCCGGCGCCTGGCCGAGCGCGTGGCGCCGCGCCTTTCCGGGCCCGTGCGGCTGGGCGGGGTGGTGACCGGGGACTATTTCCTCAACTGCGCCGAGACGCGGAAGCGGCTGCGCGGCGACTTCCGGGCGGAGGCCGTCGACATGGAGTCCGGCGCCGTCCACCAGATCGCCGAGGCCTGGGGCCGGCGGCTCTATGTGATCCGCACCCTGTCGGACCTGGCTGGGGCCGAGAGCCACCTCACCTATCCGCAGATGGCGGCCATGGCGGCGGCAAACTCGGCCATCTGCGTCGTCGAATTGCTGGCGATCCTTCAGGACGCGCCTCGGCCTAGTTGATCCAGACGGCGTAGCCCTTGAGCTGCAGGTTCGCTGACGTCACCAGGGCCGAGACGTCGAGCTGAACGCCGGGCGCGAGTTGGCTCGGGGTGATCTTCGCATTGGTCATGGCCTGGCCGCAGATGCGCACGCTGACTCCTCCGGCGATCAGGGCGGCGACAATGGCGGCATTGGGATTCTTCTGCCCCTCGTGGCGCGCGGCGTAGGCGGCGTCGGAGAGCACCGTCTCGGTGGCCTGGCTCAGGACCACCACCACTATATGCCGCCGCCCAGCGGGCACGCCCTCGGCGGCGAGCATGTTGGCGAGCTTGGCCGCCCGATCGAGGCCCAGATTGGTCTGGCTCGGCGTCCTGGCGCCGTCCTGCACCACATAGAGGACCTTGTAGTCGAGAGCCGGATCGGGACGCTCGCGGGCCTGGGGCAGCGGCGTGAAGTCGCCGAACCCCGGAACCACCTGGGCGGACGCCCCGTTCGCGGTCCATGAGACGAGGCTGGCGAAGGCCAGAGCGACCCAGATTGAACGGCGCATTCGGATGTCTCCACGCAGGCGCGGCGTGCGCCCGGGCGGTGATCCTAGCAGCGGAGGCGGCGCGGGCCAGGGCGCACTTGCCCGACTCTCGTCGCCATCCCACGTTACCAACATGAGTGACCGGCCTTCCGGAGCGGCGCCGCCCCGCCTCGTCGCGGTGCTCGGGCCCACCAACACCGGCAAGACCCACCTGGCGGTGGAGCGGATGCTGGGCCACGCGTCGGGCATGATCGGCCTGCCGCTGCGCCTGCTGGCCCGGGAAATCTACGACCGCATCGTGGGGACCCGCGGACCCCGCGCCGTGGCGCTGATCACCGGCGAGGAGAAGATCATCCCGCCGCGGCCGCAATATTACGTATGCACGGTCGAGGCGATGCCGCTCTCCGTCGAGGTGGAATTCCTGGCGGTGGACGAGATCCAGCTCTGCGCCGACCCCGAGCGCGGCCACGTCTTCACCCACCGGCTGCTGCACGCGCGGGGCAAGGGTGAGACCATGCTGCTGGGCGCCGGGACCATGGCGCCGCTGGTGCGCCGGCTCTTGCCGCACGCCGAGATCGTCACCCGCGAGCGCTTCTCCACACTGACCTACGCCGGGCCCAAGAAGGTGACCCGCCTGCCGAGGCGTTCGGCGGTGGTCGCCTTCAGCGCCGACCAGGTCTACGCCATCGCCGAGCTGATCCGCCGCCAGCGCGGCGGCGCCGCGGTGGTGATGGGCAGTCTCTCGCCCCGCACCCGCAACGCCCAGGTCGCCCTCTACCAGTCCGGCGAGGTGGATTTCCTGGTGGCCACCGACGCCATCGGCATGGGCCTGAACATGGACGTCGACCATGTGGCGTTCGCCGGGCTGACGAAGTTCGACGGCCACCGCAGCCGCTTCTTGCATCCCCAGGAGATCGGGCAGATCGCCGGCCGGGCGGGTCGCTACCAGAAGAACGGGACGTTCGGGGTCACCGGTGAGGCGGGCGACATGGACCCCGATCTGGTGGAGGCCGTCGAGCAGCACCGGTTCGAGCCGGTGCATGGGGCCCAGTGGCGGAACTCCAAGCTCGATTTCGGCTCGCTGGCCACCCTGCTGCGCTCGCTGGCCCAGCCTCCGGATCGCCAGGGTCTGCTGCAGGCCAAGGAGGCGCTGGACGAGCTGACGCTGAAAGCCCTGGCCCAGGACCCGACGGTGGCCGCCAGGGCCAAGGACCGGGCCCAGCTGCTCCGCCTGTGGGACGTCTGCCAGACCCCCGACTTCCGCAAGACCGCCAGCGAAGAGCACGTGCGGCTGGTGAAGGACTTCTTCCTGAGCCTCACCGCCGGCCGCCGCCGCATCCCGGAGGACTGGATCGCCCGGCAATACGCCCACCTGGATCGCGTCGACGGCGAAATCGACACCCTGGCTGCGCGGCTGGCCAGCGTGCGGACCCTGGCCTATGTCGCCAACCGCCCCGACTGGCTGGCCGACCCGGCGGCGTGGCAGGCGCAGACGCGTAACCTGGAAGACAGGCTCTCCGACACCCTGCACGAGAAACTGATGGCCCGGTTCGTGGACCGGCGGACCAGCGCCCTGATGCGGGGCCTGAGGGTCCGCGAGGACATGCTGGCCGGGGTCGCGCCGGACGGGGCGGTGACGGTCGAAGGCCACTATGTCGGCCAGCTCACCGGCGTGCGCTTCGAGGCGGCCCAGGGCGGCAGCCTCCTGGAGCAGAAGGCGTTGCGGGCGGCGGCCAACCACGCGGTGGGCCCGGAGATCGGCCGGCGGCTCGGCCGGCTCGCCGGTGAGGCGGACGAAGCCTTTTCCCTGTCGCCGGACGGGACCGTCCTCTGGCGCGGCGAGGCCGCGGGAGTGGTGGCCGGTGGCCAGCTCTTCGCGCCGCGCGTGCGCCTGTTGGGCGAGCTGGGCCATGCGGCGGCGCGCGAACGGGCCGGACGGCGGCTGGAGGCCTTCGTCGCCGCCGAATCGGCCCGGCGGCTGGCGCCGCTGCGCCGGCTGGAGACCGCCGTGGCCGAGGGCAAGGTGAAGGGCCTGCCCCGGGGCCTCGCTTACCGGCTGATCGAGGCCGGCGGGATCATCGACCGGGCGACCGTCGTCGCCGAGACCCGGGCCCTCAGCCCGGTCGAGCGTCGGACCCTGCGGGGGCTCGGCGTGAAGATCGGCGCCTTCTCCCTCTACCTGCCCGGACTGCTGCGCCCGGAGGCCCTCGCCCTGGCCCAGGTTATCATCGCCCGCGAGGCCGGCGACTGGCGCCCGCCCGCCGCCGGCGTCGCCGCTTTGCCCGCACAGCTTTCGCCTCGAATCCTCGCCGCCTTCGGCCTGCGCGCCGTGGGCGGCCTCGCCGTCCGCGTGGAAGTGCTGGAGCGGCTGGACGAGCTGCTGCGCGGCGCGGCGCGGCAGGGCCCGGGGATGCTGCTCTCCGACCAGGCCCGCGAGGAACTCGGCTGGAGCGCGGAAGAGGCCGGCGTCATCATGCGCGGCCTTGGCTATGCCCCGGTGGGACGGCCGGCGGCCGGCGAGCCCACCGCCTGGCGCCGCCGCGCCGAGCGCGAGCCCAAGGCCGCCGCCCCCGCCCGCCCCAATTCCCCCTTCGCGGCCCTGGCCGCCCTGAAGGACCAGCCGGCCCCGGCGCGCCGCCAGCGTCGGCGGCGCAAGGCGGCCAAGGCGTGAGCGGAGAGTCCTGCCGGGCGGACGTCTGGCTCTGGCGCGCCCGCTTCTTCAAGACCCGCTCCCTGGCGGCGAAATTCGTCGACGAGGGCCGCGTGCGACTCACCCGCTCCGGCCAGGAAAGCCGTCTCGACAAGGCCGCCAGGCCCGTGAAGGTGGGCGATGGCCTGGTGTTCGCCATGAGCGGACGACTGGTCGCGGTGAGGGTCGAGGCGTTCGGCGAACGGCGCGGGCCGCCCGCCGAGGCGCGGACTCTCTACTCGACGCTCGAAACGAGCTGAGCCAAACTTCCCCGATGGGGGTTCCGGGAACCGATCTGCGGGGCTGGCGGTGGCTGCAGGGCCGAGCGAACCGGCGCGAATTTTGGTTGTGGACCTTTGCGATCGCGGCGTTGAGCGCGGCGCCAAGCGTGTCCTCCTACATTGTCTTCGCGATTATCCTCGGGTGGGCCTTGCCGCTTCAGATGATCCGCCGGTTGCACGACGTGGGGCAATCGGGATGGTGGGTCGCCGGCATGTATGTCGCCTACATCGGCCTCGTCGGCGGCGTTCACGGCGCCGGGGCCTCCCGTGCGACGTCGGAGTGGGCAGGAGCCGCTTTCATCGGGGGTGCCATGCTGATTATGGGAAGCTGGCCGGGAAACGGCGGCGACAATCGTTTTGGTCCAAAGCCCCGCTGGCGGCGTAGGCGTTTGGAGAATTCCTCACAGGCCCGGGAGGCTTAGCAGCATTGACAACTGGGTGCGGCGCCGTGAAAAACCCGCGCCTTCCGAGAGGCGGCCAGAGGCTTCAATCCCTCCATGACCTACATCGTCACCGACGCCTGCATTAAGTGCAAGTTCATGGACTGCGTCGAGGTGTGCCCGGTCGACTGCTTCTATGAGGGCGAGAACTTCCTGGCGATCAGCCCGGACGAGTGCATCGACTGCGGCGTCTGCGAGCCCGAGTGCCCGGTGGACGCCATCAAGCCCGACACCGAGGACGATCCCGACGGCAAGTGGCTGCGGATCAACACCGACTACGCCAAGGTCTGGCCGAATATCACGGTGAAGGGCGAGGCGCCCGCCGACGCGGCCGAGTTCGAGCGGGAAACCGGCAAGTTCGAGAAGTACTTCTCCGAGAAGCCTGGTCGGGGCTCCTGACCGGCGGGGGCCGCCGTCGTCCCAAGCCTTTCAATCCGCTGAATTTTGTGTTACTGTCATGAATAACGTGGCGGTAAGCGTTCGCAGCCGCGTTTCAACACAGAACAGCCATCCGGCGGTGTCGGGATCTGGCGAAGGGTGTCCTCAGAGGTCTGCTCCGCTCGAAAGTTAATGTGGCCGCCGCGGTTCTCTTCGCGGAATGGACCGCTTTGGTTGGCCGGTGCGGACCGGGGCTCGGGTTTTGAGAAGGAAGTCTAGATGAGCAAGAGCGGTCACGATTTCTCGGTCGGCGATCACGTCGTCTACCCCGCGCACGGCGTCGGCCGGGTGCAGGGGATCGAAACCCAGGAAGTGGCCGGGCTGAAGCTCGAGGTCTACGTGATTACCTTCGACCACGAGAAGATGACCCTGCGCGTTCCCACCGCCAAGGCGCGCACCGCCGGCCTGCGGGCCCTGGCCGAGACCGGCGTGGTCTCCAAGGCGCTCACCACCCTCAAGGGCCGCGCCCGCGTGAAGCGCACCATGTGGTCGCGCCGGGCCCAGGAATACGAAGCCAAGATCAATTCCGGCGACCTGATCTCGATCGCCGAGGTGGTGCGCGACCTGCACCGCGCCGAGAACCAGCCCGAGCAGTCCTATTCCGAGCGTCAGCTCTATGAATCGGCGCTGGACCGCATGGCCCGCGAGGTCGCCGCCATCGAGCGGATCGATCGCGACGCCGCCATCGCCATGCTGAACAAATCCCTGGTCAAGGTTCCGGCGGCCGTCGCCGCCTAGGACCGTCCTGGACAACGATTTCGAAACGCCCGGCCTCGCGCCGGGCGTTTTTCGTTTCCGGCGTTGTCATGGAGCCGCTTGGCTTCCGCCGCCCCGCGTGGCATCCGGAAACCGATCAGGCGCTTGGGCGGGCCCAGCCCTTCAAGCCCCCGATTTCGCTCGTGCGGCCCGGTAGCTCAGCAGGATAGAGCAGAGCTTTCCTAAAGCTAAGGTCGGGGGTTCGAGTCCCTCCCGGGCCGCCATGCAATCCGCGCCATCGGACGCCCGCCGCCTAATCGTCCTGCGGCAGGCTCGGCCCCCGGGTCGCGCGGCGCCGGCGCGCCGCCGGGAGGTACTGCCATACGCTGGCGAGCAGCGAAGCGGCCGCCAGCGCCAGGAACGCCATCGCCAGGGGACGGCCGAGCAGCAGGTCCGCCGGAGACGACGAGACGGTCAGGGCGCGGCGCAACTCCTGCTCGATCAACGGGCCCACCACTATGCCCAGCAGCACCGGCGCCACGGGAAATCCGAAGCGTCGCAGGAGGAAGGCGAAGGCGCCGAGCGCCAGGACCATGACGATGTCGGTGACGCTGCCCTGCAGGCTGTAGGCGCCCAGCAGGGCGAAGATCAGGATGGAGGCGGTCAGCAGACCCCTGGGTGTCTTCAGGAGCTGCACCCACATGCCGATCAGCGGCAGGTTGAGGATGATCAGCAGGACGTTGGCGACGTAGAGGCTGGCGATCAGGCCCCAGACCAGCTCCGGATTGTTCTCCACCAGCGAGGGTCCCGGCTGGAGGCCATAGAGTTGGAAGGCCACGAGCATCACCGCGGTCGTGGCCGAGCCGGGGATGCCGAGCGCCAGCAGCGGCACCATGGCGCCGCCGGCCGCGGCGTTGTTGGCCGCCTCGGGCGCGGCGAGGCCCTCGATAGCGCCTTTGCCGAACTCCTGCGGGCGCTTGGAGAACCGCTTCTCCACGGCGTAGGCGATGAAGGCGGCAAGCGTGGCGCCCGACCCGGGCAGCATGCCGCTCAGGAAGCCCACCAAGGTCCCACGGCCCCAGGCCGGCGAGGCGCGCCGCCATTCCTGGGTGTTGAGCCACAGCCGATTAGTCGGCGGCTGAGGCTTGGCCGTCTCCGGGCGCTCAGCCATGAGCCACAGCACCTCGCCCACGGCGAACAGGCCAATGGCCCCCAGCACCACATCGATACCCCCCAGGAGGTCCGGGACGCCGAAGGTGAAACGGGCCTCGCCGGTCTGCAGGTCGATGCCCACCATCGCCAGGCCCAGGCCCGCGCAGAGCGACAGGGCCGCCCGCGCTGGAGAGGCCGAGGACACCGCCGTCACCGTCGTCAGCGCCAGCAGCATCAGCGCGAAATATTCCATCGGGCCGAAGAGCAGGGTGGCGGTGGTCAGCACGCTGATCAGCACCATCAGCATGAAGGTCGCGAAGGTGCCCGCGAGCGCCGACCCGATCGCCGCCGTCGCCAGCGCCACGCCCGCGCGGCCCTGCAACGCCATCGGATAGCCGTCCAGGGTCGACACCGAGGCGGCGGGGTCACCTGGCGTATTCATCAGGATCGCCGTGGTGGAGCCGCCGAACATGGCCCCGTAGTAGATGCCGCCGAACATGATCAGCGCCGCCGTCGGATCCAGCCCGAAGGTCATCGGCAGCAGCAGCGATATGGCGACCGAGGGCCCAAGGCCGGGCAGCACGCCCACGG
Organism: Caulobacteraceae bacterium; assembly: GCA_947476555.1. Classification (GTDB taxonomy): domain Bacteria; phylum Pseudomonadota; class Alphaproteobacteria; order Caulobacterales; family Caulobacteraceae; genus Phenylobacterium. The sequence continues at coordinate 8,515 of CANJRI010000030.1, read as the reverse complement.
CCGAGCCCAGCACACAGCCGATGAGCCCGAAGCCGAGGTTGACGGGCGCCAGGGCGACCGCGAAGCCACCCAGCAGATTGTCGGAGATTGCGGAAAGGGACATGCCGCGCTCCTACGGGAAAACGAGGTGCAGGACGCGGGAGAAGAGCAGCCATACGCCGATCGTCAGGACCACGGCGGCCAGGGCGTCGCGAACATGGGATCGGCTGCCGAGCAGCCGGCAGGCCGCCACGACGAACACCGGCGTGGCCAGGAGGAACCCCGCCAGCTGCATGGCGACCACGTAGGCGACCGTGAGGCCGAAACCGACCGCAAATCGCTTCCAGCCCGGCGGCGCCTCGGGGACCTCCGCCTCGCCGGCGCTCGCTTCATCCGCGGCTTGAGTTCCGTCCTTGCCCAGCGGCAACAGGCTGCCGCCCGTGCCGCGATGCTCGAGCGCCAGGCCGACCGCGGCGACGGCGGCGGCGGCCCCGATCGCCTTCGGAAAGGCCCAGGGGCCCATCGCGGCGTAGCCGCTCCCGCCGGCCGAGATCCCCAGGCGCGCCAGCACGACAGCGGCCTGCGCCTCCTCCTCGGCGATGAAGGTCAGCAGCTCCGGCCCGTCGAGATAGGTGTCGTGCCAGCCGTAGCGCTTGGCGAGTTCTTGCCAGTGCGGGCTCGCATGGACGCGGCGCGCGAAGGCGACCCACCAGTCGCGCTCTTCCGGCGAGAGGTCGGGCGCCGTCAACAGCCCGCGCCAGTTCTCCAGCGAAATGGGGACACCGGCTTCGATAAGGGTGGGCGTGGCGGTGTCGATGCGCTGCTGGGAGGACACCCCCAGGAACCGCGCGCGGCCATCGTCGCGCAGGTTGCGCCACTCGGAATAGCCGGTGATCCCGGCCTGGACCTGGCCCCCGAGGAAGGCGGCGGTCGCCTCCCCCGCGCCGGCGTAGGCGACGTAGCGGATCCGTTGCGGCGAGACCCCGGCCGCCTCGGCGATCATTCCGAACAGCATGTGATCGACGCTGCCGGCCGAGCCGCCGCACCAGGCCACGTCGTCGGGCGCCTTGCGGAACGCCTCCAGCAGCTCATCCATGGTCCGATAAGGCGAGGAGGCCGGCACGGCCACCACCAGGTAGTCGCTGGCGATCTTGGCCACCGGCGTGGCGTCCCTGACCTTCAACGGGCTGTTGTGGGCGATGGCGGAGGAGACCATGACGCTGCCGGTAATCATCGCGATGTGGGGATTCCCGCGATGGCGCGACACGAGCTCGGCCAGGGCGATGGTGCCGCCGGCCCCGCCGCGGTTCATCACCTCCATCGGGACAGGCGCCAGCCGATCCTCGCGGGTGGCGAACTGCATGGCGCGGGCGAAGATATCCCAGCCGCCGCCGGGGTTGGTGGGGGCCACGAGGGTGAGCGCCCGGGCGGGAAAGGACGCCGCCGAGGCCGCGCCGGCGTGGAGCGCGCCGGCCAGCGCCAGCCCCCCGGCCATCGCCCGTCGCCGATCCGTCGTCGCCGGGTCGCCCCTGTCATCCGTCATTTCGCCCCCCACCCCCTTCTTGTCCTCGCGCCGCCAAGCGCCGTGGCGTTCAGCTCGCTAACCATCCGCCTTCGATCGGCAGGATGGCGCCGTTCATGTCCTGACCCGCCGGGCCGCACAGGAGCAGCAGCACCTGGCAGACGCTCTCGACGTCGACGAAACGGCCGTTCGGCTGCTTGCCTTGCAGGAACTTCCGCTCGGCCTCCCGCCGCCCAAGTCCTTCATCGGCCATCAAGGCCTCCACCCGGCTGTTGATCTGTTCCGTCAGCGTCGAGCCGGGGCGCAGGGCGTGGCAGGTCACGTCGCCGTCCAGCAACTCCATGGCCAGCGCCCTGGTCATGCCCTGAATGGCCGCCTTCGTGGTGGCGTAGTCTATTCGCCCCGCCACGCCCCGCTCGCCATAGACCGAGGTCATGTTGATGATGCGCCCGTAACCCGCCGCGCGCATCGCCGGCAGCGTCAGGCGAACGGCGTGGAACACCGCCGAGACATTGACCGCCAGCGCCGCGTCCCACCGCCCGACCGGCAGGGTCTCGACAGGGCCGAAATGGCGCGCCGCGACCGCGTTGTTGACCAGGATATCCACGCCCCCGAGTTCAGCGTTCGCGGTCGAGATGAGGCGTTCGATGTCCTCGATCCGCGACAGGTCGGCGGTGCAGAAGCCGACCTTCACCCGGCGCTCCGCGGCGAGCGTTTCCCGGAGCGCGTCGGCCTCCGCCGTCGCCTCCAAGCCGGTCAGCATGATGTCGGCGCCGGCCGAGGCGAGCGCCCGGGCCATCGCCAGCCCGAGCCCCGTGGTCGAGCCGGTCACCAGGGCCCGCCGGCCGGCAAGGAAGCGAAACTGATCCACGATTTTCTTTCAGTAAGCGGGCTTCAGGCCCCTACCTCGACGACGGCGGCGGGCTTAGGAGGACGGCCCAGGAACAGCGCCAGCAATCCCCCGGCCGCACACAGCAGGATCAGCGGCATCAGGCCGAGCATCACGCTGCCGGTGCCCTCCTGCACCTTGCCGACGAGCGCGACCATGCCGCCGGCGATCAGGTTGGAGGTGCCGTTGATCGCGGCGATTCCCGCCGCCGCCGTGGTAGGTGAAAGCACCTGGCTGGAGAAGGCCCAGAACGGTCCCTTGAAGGCCTGATAGGCCAGCATGATCACGCTGAGCATCACCACCGTCAGGATCAGGGAGCCGTCCGCGAAGAACACGCCAACGAAGCCGAGCGCGACCGCGAAAAGCGGCAGGGCGGTGTGCCAGCGCCGCTCGCCGGTCCGATCCGAACTGATCGACCAGAAGATCATCAGGGCGGCGGCGACGCCGTAGGGGATCGCATTGATGACCCCGGCGGCGAAGTCGCTCATCCCGAACGCCTTCAGGAGCATGGGCTGCCACACGCCAAGGGCCGCCACCGTCGAGGACGCGCCTGAGCACACCAGGATCAGCGCCCAGACGTACGGATTGCGCAGCAACTTCCCCAGCGGCATGTGACCCACCGCGTGATCCTTCGGCGCCTCATCGTGCAGTCGGGTCTTCAGCCAGCCCTTCTCCGCGTCGGTCAGCCAGCCGGCCGTTTCGGGTCGGTCCACCAGCACGTAGAAGCAGGCGATGCCGAGCAGCACCGTGGGCACGCCTTCGCCGACGAACACCCACTGCCAGCCCTTCAGGCCGAAGAAGCCGTCCGCCAGCATCAGCGAGGCCGTTATCGGCGAGCCGATAAAGCTCGACAGCGCATTGGCGATGGAGAAGACCGTGACCATCTGGGCGCGGTATCGGGCCGGATACCAGTAGGTCAGATAGAGGACGATGCCGGGGAAGAAGCCGGCCTCGGCGGCGCCCAGAAGGAACCGGAGCGCGTAGAAGGACATCGGCCCCCGGGTCAGCGCCATCAGGATCACGACGATGCCCCAGGTGATCATGATCCGCGCCATCCAGCGGCGGGCCCCGAACTTCTGCAGGGCGAGGTTCGAGGGCACCTCGAAGAGGAAATAGGCGACGAAGAACAGGCTGCCGCCGAGCCCGTAGGCCGCCGCCGACAGGCCCACGTCGGCGTTCATCGTGAGCGACGCCACACCGATGTTGGTGCGGTCCAGCATCGAGAAGAAATAGCAGAGCATCAGGAAGGGAATCAGGCGGAGAGAAATCTTGCGGATCGTTGATTTCTCGATGGAACTGACCTCAGCCATGCCCTGCCCTCCATGATGCGTCCGCTTCATCTGGCGACGCCGGTGGGCGTATCGACAAACGTGCAGGATTGTCAGACAACCTGAACAGGTCCGGCGGCGCTGGCAAGCCCGCCCGCGGTCGGCGAGCCGACGCGCCCGGCATGGAATATGGGAGGACGGGATGGCGCCGTTTGCACGCCGCGAAGGTGAATTGGTTGGCCAGGTGTTGGGGCGTTTCATCTCCAGCTTGTCCCAGGACGAGATGGCGCCCAGCCTGCGCCACGACGCCAAGCGCGCCCTGCTGAACTACGTCGGCGGTGTCCTGGGCGTGGTGGAAAACCCGGTGGTCGACGGCGCGATCCGGGTGATGGCCGCGTTCTCAGGGCCTGAGAAAACCACCCTCGTCGGCCGGCCTGAACGGCTGGACGCCATGGGCGCATCCTTCGTCAACGCCATCGCCGCGAACCTGCTCGATTTCGACGACACCCATCCCAACACCGTGGCCCACTACACCTCCGTCGTGGCGCCCCCGTTGCTGGCCCTGGCCGAGGCCCGGCGACTGCCAGGGCGCCAGGTGCTGGACGCCTTCATCATCGGGTTCGAGGTGGGCGCCCGCCTGGGGAATTCGGTCCAGCCAGGCCACTACACCCACGGCTGGCACATCACCGCCACCTCCGGCGTGTTCGGCGCAGCGGCGGGTTGCGCCCGGCTCCTGGGCCTAAGCGCAGAACACGCCGCCCAGGCCCTGGGCCTGGCGGCCAGCCAGTCTGGCAGCGTGATGGAAAACCTCACCACCGAAGGTAAGAACGTCGGCGTCGGGAACGCCGCCCGCAACGGGCTGTTGTCGGCCCTGCTGGCGCAGGAGGGGTTCACCGCCGCGCCGGCGGCTATCGAGGGCACGTTCGGCTGGGCGCGCGTCCTCGGCCAGGAGCCCAAGCTGGGCGAGATCGTGGACGGCCTGGGTGAGCGCTGGGAGCTGCCCAAGAACACCTACAAGCCCTACCCGAGCGGGGTGGTCTTCCACGCCGTCATCGACGCGGCGCGGGCGCTGCGGGAGCGGATGGACCTCAGCGCCGCCGACATCGCCTCGGTGGTGGTGCGCGGCGATCAGCTGATGATCGACCGTGGCGACCGCGGGGTCGAAAATGCGCGGGACTCGCGGGTCAGCACACACCACAGCGCGGCCATCGGCCTGGCGTTGGGGAAGGCCGGCGTGCGCGAGCATACCGCGCCGGTGGCCTTCGATCCCGAGATCGTCGCCTTGCGTCGGAAGGTCCGGTCCGAACTGGCCGCCGACATGCCACCCTGGAGCGCCAGCGTCACGGTCCAGACCGTGGACGGACGCACCGACACCGTGACGGTGGAGCACGCGCGGGGCAGCGTACAGTCGCCGATGAGCGACGCCGACCTGGAGGCGAAATTCCGCGACAACGCCGCGATTGGCGGCTCGGCGGACAAGGCCGGGGCCCGCATGGCGGCGATCTGGGCGATGGAGGAAAGTTCCGACCTGGCGCCCCTGATGCGGTCGATGGGAGCCTAGTCAGGAATTGGGCCGGCGATGACGCCGGGCGTCTAAAAGAACGGCGGCGGTCCTTGGACCGCCGCCGCCGTCTCGTGAGATCAGGACGTCAGGGGGCCTTGCTGGGGCCCGGGGTTTCCGTCTCCGGCGTGGTCGGGCCAGTCGGGTTCAGCACCCAACGCTGCACGACCCAGTTCTGGAACTCGGCCGTGTAGATCAGGTTCTCGTTGGGACAGGCGATCCCATGGAGGGCGCCGGTATAGCCGGGGTTCTTGCCGACCCCGTGGCCGAACCAACCCAGCGGACGGCCTTCGATATCGAGCTTGTAGAGTCGGCCCGGATAGCCGTCGCCCACGAAGATCCGATCGGAACCGTCCTTGGTGATGCAGAACGAGGCCGGCGTGCCGGGCCGGAAGTGCAGGCTTTCCGTGCCACGCTCTTCGAACACGTTGGCGCCGGTCGGGAACGAGTGGTTCAGCTGCGGCTGCACCGCCGGCGTCGGCACGTGGACGATGACTTCCTTCAGGAACTTGCCGTTGGTGTCGAACACCTGCAGGCGGCCGTTCGCGCGGTCCGCCACCCAGACGCGGTCCTTGCTGTCGACCTGGACGCCATGGACGACGTCGAATTCACCAGGGCCGGTGCCGTGCTTACCCCAGGAGCCCAGCCACTTGCCGTTCTTGTCCCACTTGGCGACGCGCGAGTGGACGTAGCCGTCGGCGACGTAGATGTTGCCTTGGCTGTCCCAGGCGATGCCGGCAGGCTCGCCGAGGCGTCCGACCGGGCTGTCGTTGCGATCTTCCTCGCCCTTTTCGGCCCAGTAGTGGGCGTTCATCTCTTCCCGACGGCCGAGGACCATCAGCACCTTGCCGGTCTTGTTGTCGAACTTGGTGACCATGTCGGTCCCCTTGTCGACGACCCAGGGATTGTCGTCCTTGTCCACCTGGACGCTGTGGCCGTAGCCGAAGCTGTAGATGTTGCGGCCGAGCTCACGGATGAACTTGCCCTGCGGGGTGAACTCGAACACCTGGGAGGCCGAGCCGCCCGAGATGTTGCCGTTCACTTCGCCGCGCGACAGGATGTAGATGTTGCCCTTGGAGTCCGTCGAAGTGTCGACGATCTCGCCGAAGTGCAGCGGCAGGGGCAGATCGAAGAACTTGGTGTCGGCCTGGAAGGGGATCGCCGGCGCGTTCACCGCCGGGAATTCCTTCGGATACCAGTTCGCGTTGTAGACCGGCACCTGGCGGCCGGTGCTGAACGCCGCACTCCGTTCCTCGCCGGCTCCGGCGGCGGTCTCTGCCTTCTTCTCGCAGCTGGCCAAGACCATCGTGGCGGCGATGGCCGTCACGGCTAATCCAATAGTGGTTATCTTTTTCACTGAGTTTGCCCCCTAACAGACACGATTTTGCAGTGCAGCAGAGTGTTCTGCGCGTAGTGGCGCCAAAGGAGCATCCAAAACGCAGGTTGTGCAAGAGATTTGCACTGAAGCTTCGACGCGATCTAGAATTTTCCGCGCAGGCGAAGCGCGAATCGGCGATCGCGAACCTCGACATAGCTTTCGGTGCGGCTGATGGCGCCGTCGAGCTGACTGAAGCTGTAGAGCGTCCGGTGGCGGTACTCTCGCGCCCCATTCAGGTTGTAGGCGTCCAGGCGTAGCGAAAGGTCGCCCCACAGCGCCTTCTCGATGAAGGCGTTGAGACGCGGGCCGCGGCCGAAGGTCTCCCACTGGCGCACGTCGCTGACCAGCTGCACGCCCTCGAGGTCATAGTAGTCGAGGCCATAGGAGGCGCGCCAGGTTGTCAGGTCGTGGCGAAAGCCCAGGGCGAGCTCCCCGTTCCAGGGGCCCAACCCCTTGCGGGTACGCAGGTTGAACAGGTCCACGGACTGCGAGTGGTTCTTGTTCAAGGAGCCGGTGACCTGCGCGCCCGGCAGCCCGAGCGGCGTCAGCCGCACCGCGGCGTTGAGCTCGAAGCCGCGCAAAATGGTCTTCGGATTGGCGCCGCGCCGCGACTGCGGCAGGCCGTTCGCGTCGAAACCGAACGGCTCGAATCCGCTCCCGCCGTTGAAAATGTCCCGATAGACGAGGCGCCCCTCCAGCGTGCCGCCATCATTGGGCAGGCGATGCTCCAGCGTCAGATCGCCATTGTGGACTCGCATGGGAGCCAGGGTGGGGTTGCCCAGGTCGATGCGGTTGTCGACCACGTTGTAGGTCGGCACGAAGGCGGCGAAATCGAGCTGGCCGAGGGTCTTGCTCACGGCGAGGCGCAGGGTGTCGACGGGCGTGATGGCGTAGCGGACATCGACGCGCGGCTTGAAGTAGTTGAGCGTCCGCACCGGGATCTCAGGGTAGTTGGTGGTGATCCGGGATATCTCCCAATAGAGGGCGCTATCGACGCTCAGCTTCGGGTTCACCCGCCAGCTGTGAGTGACGAAGAGCTCGCCGCGCTTCTCCTTCACCTGGGCGAACGCGGTGGGGATGGCGATCTGCTCCAGCCGTCCGTTCCGGTCGAGATCGAAGAAGACGTCGATCTCCTGGTCCAGGGCGTTGATCGCGCCTTCGCCGCCGAACGTGAGGGTCTGGCCGGCGGCGATCGCCAAGGCGAGCGAGGTCTGGACGACGTCCTCGCCCTTGTGCTGATCCAGGCCACTGCGCCCGAGTTCGACCAGGGCGCCGGTGGATTCGGTCCGGTTGCGGAAGTCGAACTGCGTGATGTGGGTGCGGGTGTGCAGACCTATGACCTTGAGGTTGGCCACGCCGAGCTTCTTCTCCAGTTCGCCGCCCAGTTCGAGGATGTCCGTGCGGACCTTGTTGTAGCGGTCCTCGCTGGCCCGGCCGGTGAGCACACCGAGGCTGCTGAACCGGCTCTGGTCGGTCACGTCGGTTTGCTTGACCGGATTGGTCTGGAACAGCCCATTGAGCCGCAGGCCGGCGCCGCCCACGAAATCGTATGAGGCGTTGGCGGTGAAGGTGTTGCGCTCGAACTCCCGCTGCCAGTGTTGCGGGCGCAGTTCCTGGGTCGCGCCGGAGGGATAAAAATAGCGTTCGTCCCGGAAACGCCGGCTCCAGTCGGACCCCCCGGAATTGGGGTCCAGCCCCAAGGGCGACCAGGTCGCGTTCTCGAAACCCAGCACGTAGGATAGGCGCCCGATGCTGTCGGCCCAGGACACCAGGCCGTCGGCGTCCCACCAGCCATCCTCGTTGAAGCGATAGACCACCTCGAAGTTACCGACGCCGCCCAGCGCCACGCCCTCCTTGAGGACGACGTTGATGACCAGCCCCTCGCTACGAACCTCGTCGGTCGAGCCGCGGATCAGCT
>CANJRI010000029.1 GCA_947476555.1 Caulobacteraceae bacterium | reverse complement strand
GCGCTACAGCCACGTCATGCACCTGGTCTCCAACGTCGAGGGCGACGCGCCCGAGGGCCTGGATCCGGTGGATGTGGTGATGGCCGCCCTGCCCGCCGGCACCCTCTCCGGCGCCCCCAAGGTGCGGGCCATGGAGATCATCGACGAGCTGGAAATCGAGAAGCGCGGCATCGGTTACGCCGGCGCCGTGGGCTACTTCGGCTGCGACGGCTCGGTGGACACCTGCATCGTCCTGCGCACGGCCCTGATCAAGGACGGGACCATGTACGTCCAGGCCGGCGGCGGCGTGGTGGCCGATTCAGACCCCGACGCCGAATACGACGAGACCCTGCACAAGGCCCGCGCCCTGCGCCGGGCGGCCGAGGAGAGCTGGCGGTTCGTCTAACCCGGCGCGCCGGCGATGTGCTGCGTTATCACCGGCGGGGCGGTGATCATCGCCGCCGCGAACACCAGCGAAGCCATCGCCAGGAACGCCGCCGCGGTCAGCACTGGCCAGGTCCGCTGGACCGCCACCGGCCGCGCCAGCAGCCTGCGGGCCCGCGCCATGGCTTCCAGGTCGAGAACCGAATCACGTCCGTCCATGTCCAGAGCATCACCCTGTCCCTGGCTGAGGAAAATGGGCTAAAGGAGCCGCCATGATCCTGGTGATCGATAACTACGACAGCTTCACCTACAACCTCGTCCACTACCTGAACGAGCTTGGGGCCGAGACGCATGTCGTGCGCAACGACGCCCTCACGGTGTCCGAGGCCCTGGCGCTGAAGCCGGAGGCGGTGCTGCTGTCCCCCGGACCCTGCACGCCCAACGAGGCCGGCATCTGCCTTTCCCTGCTGACCCAGGCGCCGGACGACCTCCCGATCTTCGGGGTCTGCCTGGGCCACCAGTCCATCGGCCAGGCCTTCGGCGGCGAGGTGGTGCGCGCCAAGGCCCTGATGCACGGCAAGACCAGCCGCATCACCCACACCGGGGCCAGCATCTTCAAGGACATCCCCAGCCCCTTCACGGCCACCCGCTACCACAGCCTCGCCGTGGAGCCCTCGGCCCTGCCCGCCGACCTGGAGGCCATCGCCTGGACCGAGGACGGCGAGATCATGGGCGTGCGCCACCGCACCCGGCCGATCTTCGGCGTCCAGTTCCACCCCGAATCCATCGCCACCGAATACGGCCACGAGCTGCTCGGCAATTTCCTCGACCTGGCCGGCGTCAAGCGGCTGGCCCAGGTCTGATCCCAGCGCCATGTCCGACGCCTTCAAGCCGCTGCTCTCGCGACTGGCCGACGGGGCGACCCTGTCGGAAGCCGACGCTGGTGAGTTCTTCGCCGCCTGCCTGCGCGGCGAGCCCACCCCGGCCCAGGTGGGTGCCGCCCTCACCGCCATGCGCATGCGCGGCGAGACCCTGGGCGAGATCGTCGCCTGCGCCCGGGCCATGCGCGCGGCCGCGCTGAAGATCGAGCCGGGCTTTCCCACCATCGACGTCTGCGGCACCGGCGGCGACGGCCTGCATACCCTCAACATCTCCACCGCCGTCGGCCTGGTGGCGGCCGGCGGGGGCCTCAAGGTCGCCAAGCACGGCAACCGGGCGATGTCGTCGAAGTCGGGGACCGCCGACGTCCTGACCGAGCTCGGCGTGGGCCTGGCCGCCACGCCCGAACAACAGCTCAAATGCCTGGAGGAAGCCGGCATCTGCTTCCTGTTCGCGCCCAACCATCACAGTTCGATGCGCCACGTCTCGCCGATACGGGCCGAGCTGGGCTTTCGGACCATCTTCAACCTGCTGGGCCCGCTGACCAATCCGGCCGGCGCCCAGCGCCAGGTGATCGGCGTCTTCTCCGACCGCTGGGTGAAGCCCCTGGCCGAAGCCCTCGGCGCCCTGGGCTCGGAGCGGGCCTGGGTAGTCCACGGTCAGGGCATGGACGAGATGACCACCACCGGCGAGACCACGGTGGCCGAGCTGAACGACGGCAAGGTCCGCCTGTTCACCGTCAGCCCCGAGGCCGTCGGCCTGCCCAGGGCCGCGCTCTCCGACCTCACCGGCGGCTCGCCGGCCGAGAACGCCAGGGCCCTGCGCGAGCTGCTGGCGGGCAAGACCGGCACCTATCGCGACATTGTCCTCCTGAACGCCGCCGCCGCCTTCCTGGTGGCCGGCAAGGCCGAGACCCTGCGCGACGGCGTGGATCGCGCCGCCTGGTCCATCGACGAAGGGCACGCCCAGGCCGCCCTGGACCGTCTCGTCGCCCTGACGTCATGAGCGACATCCTCGATCGGATCGCGGCCTACAAGCGCGAGGAGGTGGCGGCCCGCAAGCCGATGGGCCACGCCGACCCCGCCGCCCAGTCGGCCCCGCGCGGCTTCCGCGCCGCCCTGGAGCGTCATCACGCGCCCGGCCGCCTGGCCCTGATCGCCGAGATCAAGAAGGCCTCGCCCTCCAGGGGCCTGATCCGGGCCGATTTCGACCCGCCGGCCATCGCCCGCGCCTACGAGGCCGGCGGCGCGGCGTGCCTCTCGGTGCTCACCGACACCCCGAGCTTCCAGGGCGCCGACGCCTTTCTCTCTGCCGCCCGCGAGGCTGTCGCCCTGCCCTGCCTACGCAAGGAGTTCCTGGTCGACCCCTGGCAGGTGGCCGAGAGCAGAGCCTTAGGCGCCGACGCCATCCTGGTGATCCTGGCCATGGTCGATGACGCCCTCGCCGCCGAGTTGATGGCCGAGGCTCGCCGCTTTGGCATGGACGCCCTGGTGGAGGTCCACGACGAAGCGGAGATGGCCCGCGCTGGCGCCCTCCGGGCCGACCTTGTGGGCGTCAACAACCGCGACCTGCGCACCTTCGAGGTGGACCTGAGCGTCACCGGACGGCTGGCGAAGCTCGCCCCGGCCGGTGCGCTGCTAGTCACCGAGAGCGGCGTCTTCACGCCCGCCGACGCCGCCCGGCTCGAAGGCGTCGGGGCCAGCGCCATGCTGGTCGGCGAGAGCCTGATGCGGCAGGCGGACGTGGCCGCCGCCACCCGCGATCTGCTGGGTTGATTCGACGCCCCGCCAGAAAAAACCCGCGATTTTTCAGCGTCCTCGCCCGTAACTTGACATTAATACGGAACACCTAGAGAACATCGACAAGCGTTTTTGCTTTGTTCTGGAGGGTCCGAGGATGCTCACCCGCAAACAACACGAGCTTCTCATGTTCATCCATGAGCGCATCAAGGAGAGCGGCGTCTCTCCCTCGTTCGATGAGATGAAGGAGGCCCTGGACCTAGCCTCCAAGTCCGGCATCCACCGCCTGATCACCGCCCTCGAGGAGCGCGGCTTCCTGCGCCGCCTGCCCCACCGGGCCCGGGCGCTGGAGGTTGTGAAGCTGCCGCAGCAGGCCACCGCCGCCGCGCCGCCCAAGGGCAGAGCGCCCTTCAAGCCGCAACTCGTCGACGCCGGCGGAGCCGTGGCGCCGGCCGCCAACGACACCCGCGAATTGCCCATCCTTGGCCGCATCGCCGCCGGCACCCCCATCGAGGCGATCCAGCAGGAGCGCGACCGCATCGGCGTGCCCGAGACCATCCTCGGCGCCGGCGAGCACTTCGTCCTGGAGATCGCCGGGGATTCGATGATCAACGCCGGCATCCTCGACGGCGATTTCGTGGTCATCCGCAAGACCGACACCGCCAACTCCGGCGAGATCGTCGTGGCCCTGGTCAACGGCGAGGAAGCGACCCTGAAGCGCCTGCGCCGCAAGGGCGCCTCGATCGCGCTGGAGGCCGCCAACCCCAACTACGAGACCCGCATCTTCGGCCCCGACCAGGTGGCCGTGCAGGGCAAGCTGGTGGGGCTCATCCGCCGGTACCACTAGGATCTCGGATCGATCCCCCAGGTCCAGGGGGCGGCGGCCGCGCAGCGGTTGCGCCCACTGGACCGTCCAGCCCTCAGGCCCACGATAGAGTTCCGCCGCGCCGCCGGCCGCGAAGTCCGCGCCGGTGAGCAGCACCTGGGCCCCGCACTTGGCCGGGCGGAAGTCGTTGCGGATCACCACCACCTCGGCGCCCTCGCAAAGCTGGGCGATCCGTTCAGGCGGCAGCGGCCGCTGCACGTTCCAGGCCCCCGCGACCTTCACCGCCGCCGTGGGGCCCGGCGCGCAACTCAACCGGTCGCAGGCGTAGAACCGATCCCGCGCCTCCTCCGTGAGGATGGGCACGAGGCCCCGCCGCCGGGCCCAGAACTCGGCCCCGAATAGCTTCACGTCGGGCCGGAACAGAACCGCCTCGCGACCGTCTCGCACGGCCACCGCCGCGCCGTCCGAGGCGACCCAGATGTCCGGCGCGGGCGGTCGCGGCGCCCAGAGCACCGCCAGGGCCAGCGGCAGCCCGATCCAGCGCAGCGGACCCCGCCACAGGCAGACCAGCAGGATGCCCAGGAAGCTCGCCGGCAGCACCCAGGCCGGCCCACTGGGGATCAGCGCCTCCGCCAGTGGGGCCTCGGCGGCCCATGAGGCCACCTTGTTGATCATCTCGATGGCGATCCCGGCCAGCTCCAGCGGCCCCTTCCCCAGCCCGAACGGCGCCAGCGCCGCCCCCACCGCCAGGGCCGGCATCAGCAGGAAGGACGAGATCGGCGCCACCGTCAGGTTGGCGAACAGGCCCCAGGTGGCGACCCGGTTGAAATGCTGGATCGAGAACGGCGCGGTCGCCAGGCCGGCCACGAAGCTGACCGCCAGGCTGGCGACGATCCAGGTGGCCGCCGTCTGGAAGGCGTGGATCGGCCAGGGCACGTCGATCTCCCGCACCGGTTTCGGCCAGACTTCGGCTAGGGCCACCAGGGCGGCGGTGGCGGCGAACGACATCTGGAACCCCGGCTCGGTCACCGCCTCGGGCCGCAGCAGCAGGACCCCCATGGCCGCGAGCGCCAGGGCGTGCAGGCTGATCGCCTGGCGATCGACCAGGATGGCCGCGAACGCCACCGCCGCGGTGATCGCCGCCCGCTCGGCCGGCGGCGGCGCGCCTGAGAGCACCAGGTAGCCGCCCACCGCGGCCAGGCCGAACAGCGCCGCCAGTTTCTTGCCCGACGTCCGCAGCGCCAGCCAGGGCCAGGCCGCCACCGCCAGCCGGGCGAACCCGAAGGCGAAACCGCCGACGATGGCCATGTGCAGGCCGCTGATCGAGATGATGTGGGCCAGGCCCGAGGCGCGCAGATTCTCCACCTGGTCGTTGGACACATAGGCCTCGTGGCCCGTGGTCATGGCCGCCGCCAGCCCCCCGGTCTCGGGGCCCAGGGTCTCGACGATCCGCCGGGTCAGATCCCACCGGATCGCGTTGATCTTCATGGTCAGCCGCAGCCGCCAGGGCGCGGGGCCCTTCGCCAGCGTGGCTTCCGGCGGCGTCAGCGCCAGGCCCACCGCGCCCACGCTCTCGAAATAGGCGTCGCGGGAAAAGTCGTAGGCGCCGGGCGCGGCCGGCGGCGGCGGCGGGTTGAGCAGGGCCAGCAACCGCACCGTCTCTCCGGGGGCGGGGATGGCCATCCCCGGCCGCAGGGTCACCCGCACCCGGATCGGGGTTAGGTCCGTGGGCCAGCCACCCACCCTGACCGGCGCGATCAGCAGCCGCTGGCCGCTCTCGCCCGGCTGGGCCACGTCCACCACCCAGCCCTCAAACCGTTGCGGCCGGTCCAGCGGCGGGGCGACCGGCGCCTGTACGGCCCGCTCCCGCAGCTTGGCGACCGAGAAGCCGCCGAGCGCGCAGGCGCTGAGCACCAGGGCGACGGTGAGCGATCGGCTCCACCGCCACCGCATCGACGCGGCCAACAGGGCCGCGCAACCGGCGAGCGTCAGCCAGGCGACCCAAACCTCGGGCTCCCTTGGGAGGACGAAGTAGAGGGCGCAGCCGAGACCCAGCGCCACGGGCGTCCAGAGCGTCCAGCGGTCGGTCTGGGCCTCGACCTGATCGGCCAGCCATCCGGCCGCCGCGCCCGGGCTAGGAGCGCGCCAAAGCCGCGTGCTAAGAGGCGCGCCCGCCCCCTCAACCGTCTCGAGCTCGATGCCCGACCGTCCCGTCCGCACCCGGATCGCCCCCTCGCCTACCGGCATGATGCATATAGGCACGGCCCGGACCGCGCTGTTCAACTGGCTTTATGCCCGGCACACCGGCGGCAAGTTCCTGCTGCGGGTCGAGGACACCGACAAGGAGCGCTCCACCGAGGCTGCCGTCGGGGTGATCTTCGAGGGCCTCAAATGGCTGGGGATGGAGGCCGACGAGGCCCCGGTGTTCCAGGCCGAGCGGGCCGAGCGGCATAGCGAGGCCGCCGAGGCCATGCTGGCCGGCGGCGGCGCCTATCGCGACTACATGACCGCCGAGGAGCTGGAGGCCGAGCGCGAGATCGCCCGCGCCGAGGGTCGGGTGGTGCGCTCGCCCTGGCGGGACGTCACCGAGCCGCAGAACAAGCCTTTCGTGGTCCGCCTCAAAGCCCCCCTCGACGGGGAGACGGTGATCGCCGACGCCGTGAAGGGCGACGTGCGCTTCCAGAACAAGCAGCTCGACGACCTCATCCTGCTGCGCACCGACGGCTCGCCGACCTACAACCTCGCCGTGGTGGTGGACGACCACGACATGGGCATCACCCACATCATCCGCGGCGACGATCACCTGAACAACGCCGCCCGCCAGACCCTGATCTACCAGGCGCTCGGCTGGGAGGTTCCGGTCTTCGCCCACCTGCCGATGATCCACGGACCGGACGGGGCCAAACTCTCCAAGCGCCACGGCGCCCAGGCGGTCACCGAGTTTGAGGCCATGGGCTACCTGCCCGAGACCATGCGCAACTACCTGGCGCGCCTCGGCTGGGGCCACGGCGACGACGAGATCTTCTCCGACGAGCAGGCCATCGCCTGGTTCGACATCAAGGACGTGGTCAGCGCGCCGGCCCGGCTGGACTGGGACAAGCTGAACCACCTCAACAACCACTACATCCGCAAGGCCGAGCCCACCCGGCTCACCGGCCTGGTGGAGACCGTGCTGGCCGGCCGCGGCGCGCCGCTCCTGGCCTCCGACATCGCGGTGATCGAGAAGACCCTCCCCTTCGTGCGGGACGGGGCCAAGACCACCTTGGACCTCGCGGACGCCGTCGCCTTCGCCCTGAAGCGCCGCCCGCTGGAGCTGCCGGCCAAAGCCCGCGAGCAGATCGTCGGCGAGACAGCGGACCGCCTGGGCCGCCTGCGCTCCACCCTCGGCGCCCTGCCCCATTGGGACGTGCCGGACCTGGAAACGGCCTTGCGGGGTTTCGCGGAATCCGAGGGTGTCGGCCTGGGTAAGTTCGGGCCGCAGCTGCGCGCCGTTTTATCGGGCGGTTCGCCGGCTCCGGACCTCGCCGGCGCCATGGTCGCTCTCGGCCGCGATGAAAGTATGGGACGGCTCGACGACGCGCTTTCGCTCGTCAGCTAAACCGGTATAAGGCCGCTCGGGCGTTTCATCTCGCAGGCGCGAAAGGGGTTCGTATGGCCGGCACGGCGAAGATCAACATCGGCGGCAAGGACCTCGACCTTCCGATCCTGAAGGGCACCCTCGGCCCCGACGTTGTCGACATCCGTAAGTTCTACGCGGAGACCGACGCCTTCACCTACGATCCGGGCTTCACCTCGACCGCGTCGTGCGAGAGCAAGATCACCTTCATCGACGGCGACAAGGGCGTCCTGCTGCATCGCGGGTACCCCATTGAGCAGCTGGCCGAGCAATCGACCTTCCTGGAGGTCTGCTACCTGCTCCTGCATGGCGAGCTGCCCAGCGCGGCGGCCTACGCCACGTTCGAGCACACGATCACCAACCACACTATGCTGCACGACCAATTTGATCGATTTTTCCAAGGCTTCCGCCGGGATGCTCACCCGATGGCGATCATGGTCGGCGCCGTGGGCGCCCTGTCGGCCTTCTACCACGACAGCACCGACATCAATTCTCCCGAGCAACGGATGATCTCCGCCCACCGGATGATCGCCAAGATGCCGACGATCGCCGCCCGGGCCTTCAAATATTCCCGCGGCCAGCCCTTCGTTTACCCGCGCAACGAGCTCTCCTTCGCCGAGAACTTCCTGCAGATGTGCTTCTCGGTCCCGGCCGAGGACTGGAAGCCCAATCCGGTCCTCACCCGCGCCATGGACCGCATCTTCATCCTGCACGCCGACCACGAGCAGAACGCCTCGACCTCGACGGTCCGGGTCGCGGGCTCCTCGGGCGCCAACCCGTTCGCCTGCATCGCCGCCGGCATCGCCTGCCTCTGGGGCCCGGCGCACGGCGGGGCGAACGAGGAATGCCTCAACATGCTGCTGGAGATCGGCTCGGTCGATAAGATCCCCGAGTTCGTCCAGGGCGTGAAGGACCGCCGCTATCGGCTGATGGGCTTCGGCCACCGGGTCTACAAGAACTACGACCCGCGCGCGAAGGTCATGCAGACCACCTGCCACGAGGTGCTGAAGGAACTCGGCCACTCCGACGATCCGGCCCTGAAGGTGGCCATGGAGCTGGAGCGCATCGCCCTCAGCGACGACTACTTCGTCTCCCGCAAGCTCTACCCGAACGTCGACTTCTACTCCGGCATCACGCTGCGCGCCCTCGGCTTCCCGGCCGAGATGTTCACGGTGCTGTTCGCCCTGGCCCGCACGGTGGGCTGGATCGCCCAGTGGAAGGAGATGATCGAGGACCCGGCGTTCAAGATCAGCCGTCCGCGTCAGCTCTACACGGGCTCGCCGTCCCGCGACTACGTGCCGGTCGACAAGCGGGGCTAAGCGCCCCCACCGCACCTGGAAAATCCGGCGGCCTCGCGAAAGCGGGGCCGCCGTTTTCGTTCTAAGCTGGCGCCATGAGCATCGTCACCCGCCGCCTCGGACCCTCCGATCTTCCGCTCATGCGGAGCCTCAACGCCCTCTTCGGCGAAGCCTTCGGTGAGCCGGCGACCTATGGCGCCGACCCGCCGACCGACTCCTATCTGGCCGACCTGCTGGCCAAAGATCACGTCATCGCCCTCGTGACGGTCGAAGCGGGAGTCGTGACCGGTGGGCTGGTGGCCTACGAACTCGACAAGTTCGAGCAGGCCCGGCGGGAGATCTACATCTACGACCTGGCCGTGGCCGAGGCGCAGCGGCGCCGGGGGATCGCGACCGCCCTTATCCAGCATCTCGGCAGGCTCGGCGCCGAGCGCGGCGCCTGGGTGCTGTACGTCCAGGCCGACCACGGCGACGACCCCGCCATCGCCCTCTACGAGGGGCTTGGGGCCCGCGAGGAGGTTCTCCACTTCGACATCCGGGTATCGACCTAGAAGAGCTGGGGCTTGCGTGCGTCGCCCATCGCCGCAATTGTCAGGCATGCGCCATCTAGCCCCCGCCCTCGTCGCCGGCCTGTTGGCCGCCTCTTCCGCCCTCGCCCAGCCGGCGCCGGTGCTCCGCAGCGACCTTGCGGTGAGCGTCAAATCGACGGCCCCGGGAATGGCCGGAGCCCAATCCCGCCTCTACGTCCGACAGGTGAAGCTGGCCCAGGCCCCGGCCCGCTCGCGCGGCGTCGTCCTCTTCGTGCACGGCGCCGGGACGCCCGCGGAAGTGGCGTTCGACACGACGCACGGTGATTTCAGCTGGATGGCCTACCTGGCCCGGGCCGGCTTCGACGTCTACTCCATGGACATGACCGGCTACGGCCGTTCGGCGCGTCCGCCCCCCATGGAAAACCCCTGCAACCTGCCTTCCGCCTTGCAGGCGCCGTTCGTTCCGGCCGCCTGCCCACCCGCATGGACCGGCCCGATCACCACCATGGCCTCGGACTGGAACGACATCGACGCCGTCGTCGACCACCTGCGCGCCAAAACGGGGGTGAAGCAGGTCGCCTTGGTCGGCTGGTCTCAAGGCGGACCGCGCACCGGCGGCTACGCCGCCGCCCACCCGGACAAGGTCTCGCGGCTGGTGGTCCTGGCGCCGGCCTATACGCGGGACGGTCCGACCGTCGCCCCACCCGCCGCACCGGGCGCTCCCGTCCTGACCACGCAATCACAGGCCGAGTTTGTGGAGAACTGGCGGCGGCAGGCGCCCTGTGCGGGCCAGTTCTCCCCGGAGACCGCGACCCACGTCTGGTCCGAACTGCAGGAGTCCGATCCTGTAGGGGCTAAGTGGGGGCCGGGCGTGCGACGCGCGCCGGCCGTCGCCACCGCGGGGTTCAACCGGTCGGTCGTGGCCAAGCTGACGGTCCCCTACCTGATGGTCGCCGGCCTCACGGACGGCCAGGTGAATCCGGTCCAGGTGCGTGAGCTCTATGAAGACCTCGGCTCGCGGGACAAGGTGCTCGTCGAATTGGCCTGCAGTTCCCACAACGCCATGTGGGAAAGCCATCGCCTCCTGCTGTTCAAGGCCTCCCTGGACTGGCTGACCGAAGGTAAGGTCCAGGGCCTCAGCCGGGGCGTGGTGAAGCTCGGCGAATAACGGCCAGGACGGCTTCGGCCGCGGCCGCGTCGGGGTCGGAGGACAGATCCCGCCCCATCGTCTCCAGGGCGGCGGCCTGGGCCGCGATCTGGTCTTCGCGCAGGTCCCTGTCGTCGAGAAAGCGGCCAGCCTCCCGGGCAAGGGCTTCGGGCGTGCAGTCCGCCTGGATCAGTTCCGGGACCACACCCGCCTGCGCGGCGATGTTCATCAGGGTGATCCAGCGGGTGCTGACCAGCCGCTTGAGGATCGCGTAGCTGACCGCGCCGATGCGGTAGCCGACGACCATCGGGCAACCGGCCAGAGCCAGTTCCGTGGTGACCGTGCCCGAGCAGGCCAGGGCCACGGTGGCCGCCTTCATGGCGCTGAGCTTGTCGGCCTGTCCCTCGATGACGGCGAATTCGGCGCCGACCTGTTCGCGCACCCGGTCGGCGACCGTCGCGGCGGCCGCCACCAGCACATGGAGGTTGGGGCGCTGCGCCTTAAGCCGGCGAGCGGCCTCCAGGAACGGCGGCAGGACGCGGGCGATCTCGGCCGGGCGGCTCCCGGGCAGGACCAGCAGGATGGAATCGCCGGCCGCCGCGCCGAGGCCGGCGCGAAGGCCGGCCGGGTCCGCGGCGGCGAAATCCAGAGCCAGCGCGCTGTTGCCGACAAAGGTGGTGGGCAGACCCGCGGCCTCGAAGGCCGGGGCGTCGAAGGCGTGGATCGTCAGCAGGTGGTCGTAGGCCCCGGCGGCGACGCGGGCGCGGCCCGGGCGCGAGGCCCAGATCTGGGGGCCCACGTACTTGACCAGCGACAGGGTGGGATCGGCCAGGCCCAGACGCTGGGCGACGCGGAGGGTGAAGCCCCAGGAATCGATCAGCACCGCGATGTCCGGCTTCTCGCGGGCGGCGATGGCGGCCGTCTCGTCGGCGCGGCGAATGACCTTGCCGTAGGCCATGACGCCCTCCAGCAGGCCGAGCACCGATAGTTCGGTGATGTCGAAGGGGCTATCCAGTCCCTCGGCCGCCATGCGTGGGCCGCCGACCCCGACAAACCGCACCTTGTCCGCCAGCCGGGCCTTCAGCGCCCGCATCAGCCCGGCCCCACGATCATCCCCGGAGGCCTCGGCGGCCACCAGCATGACGGTGAGCGGCAGCGGACTGGTCACGGCTCGACGCCCAGCACGAAGAGGCCGAGTTCGTCGGCCAGGGCGGCCACCGCCGGACGGTCGAGCACCAGCATCCGCCCGGCCTCCCCGACCACGCCGGAAAGCCCGGCGCGGGCCGCGCCCCGCAAGGTGGCGACGCCGATCGTCGGCAGGTCCACACGCAGGTCCTGACGGGGCTTGGGGGCCTTGGCGAGGACTCCGCCCCTTCCCGCCTCCAGGCGCGCCAGCATGGCGTCTGTGCCGTCCTCGGCTTCCGTGGCCAGGACCACCCCCGCCCGGACCACGGCGCCCTGCGCCAGGTCCGTCAGACCGACCGCCCTGGCGGCCTCCAGGGCCAGCCGGGCGTCCTCCAGGTCGATGGCGCTGGGCCGCACTCGGCCGAGCGGCCCGAGCGGCAGGGTCAGATTGTCCATGGCCTCATGCGCGCCCTGGACCCCAAAACCCTCGGCCTCGAACTCGGCCACCAGGGCCCGCAGCAGGGCGTCGTCGCCCTTCAGGGCGGCCGCGGCGACCCGGGGCAAGGCTTTCAGGCCGCGCAGGTCCGGCCTCAGGGCGGCGAAATCGGGCTTGGCGACGATGCCGGCCATGCAGACCGTCTCGACCCCGGCGTTCCGGAAGGCGGCGATGCACTGGCCAAGCTGGGCGATGCCCACGTCCGTGCCCGGAAACTCGGCGAGGTCGGGCCCGGCGAACCCCTTGAGGCGCGCCACGAACAGCGGCCGGCCGGTCGCCTGGCAGTGGCGGGCGATCTCGACGGGAAGGCCGCCGCCCCCGGCGATCAGCCCGAGCTTGCCCATCAGACGTCGCGTTGCGGCAGGCAGAGCGGACGCGAGCCGTCGGCGCGGATGAAGTCCAGGATTTCCATCACTTCTGGCGAGCCGCCATAGGTCTGGGCAGTGTCCTCCAGGCGCTCCTGGAAGGTCCCTTCGTCGGCGAACAGCAGCCGGTAGGCAGCCCGGAGGGTGTTTATGGCCTCACGGCCAAACCCCCGGCGCTTCAGGCCCACCAGGTTCAGCCCCTCGAGATGGGCGTGGTTGCCCCACACCGAGCCGTACGGGATCACGTCCTTCACCACGGCGGCGAGCCCGCCCACCATGGCGTGTCGGCCGATACGGGTGTGCTGGTGGATGGCCGCCAGGCCGCCGACGATGACGAAGTCGCCCAACTGACAGTGGCCGCCGAGCGTGGCCTGCTTGGTCAGGATCACCTTGTCGCCGACCACGCAGTCGTGCCCGACGTGGGACTCGATCATGTAGAAGCCGTCGGAGCCGACCCGGGTCATCCCGCCGCCGGCCGCGGTGCCGAGGTTCATGGTGGCGTGCTCGCGGATGACGTTGCGGTCGCCGATGACCAGCTCGGTGTCCTCGCCCTTGTAGGCGGTGTGCTGCGGCGCGCCCCCAAGGACGGCGAAGGCGCCGACCTCGTTGTCCTCCCCAAGGGTCGTGCGGCCCTCGATCACCACATGGGATTTCAGTCGAGTGCGCGCGCCCAGGCGGGCGCCGGGGCCCACAACGCAGAAGGGGCCCACGACCGCGCCCTCGCCCAGCTCCGCGCCCTCGGCGACCAGGGCTGTGGGATGGATCTCCGCGCCCAAGAGATCAGGTCTCCACGACCATGGCGGCGAACTCGGCCTCGGCGGCCACCTTGTCGCCGACCATCGCCTTGCCCTTGAACTTGAAGACGTCGCCGCGGTGGCGGACCACCTCGACGGGCATGCGCAGCACATCGCCCGGCCGCACCGGGGCGCGGAAGCGGACCCCGTCGATCGACATCATGAAGATCGCCTTGCCGCCGACATCGACGTCGAGCGTCTTGGACATCAGCACCGCGCCGGTCTGGGCCAGGGCCTCGACGATCAACACGCCCGGCATCACCGGATAGTTGGGGAAGTGGCCCTGGAAGAAGGGCTCGTTCACGGTCACGCACTTGACGCCGACTATGGATTGGTTCGCCACGTAGTCCTCGGCCCGGTCGACCAGCAGGAACGGGTAGCGGTGGGGAATGCGCGCCATCACCTCGGTGATGTCGATGTCGCCCTCGGCCGAAGCGGTCGGCGCCTTGCTGGCCATCAGGTCTTGTCCCCCTTGCCTTCGACCTGGCGCGTCAGCCAGGCCACCTCACGCATCCAGCGTTTGATCGGGCGGGCCGGGATGCCGCCCCAGGTCTCGCCCGCTGGAATGTCGTGCATGACCCCGGCATAGCCGGCGATCCTCGCCCCGTCACCGATCGTCAGGTGCTCCGCGACGCCCGAACGGCCGCCGAACTGGACCCCATCGCCGACCCTCACGCTTCCCGCGAGCCCGCTGTAGGCGGCCATGACGCAGTTACGTCCCAGGCGGACGTTGTGTGCGATCTGCACCAGGTTGTCGATCTTGGTGTTCTCGCCGATCACGGTGTCCTCGAAGGCGCCGCGGTCGACCGTGGTGTTGGAGCCCAGCGTCACCCCGTCCTGGATGATCACCCGGCCGAGCTGGGGGATATCGATCATGCCCTTCGGTCCCACGGCGGCGCCAAATCCCGGCTCGCCGATGACCACCCCGGCCGCGATCTTCACCCGGTCGCCGATCAGGGCGAAGCCTATGGTGACGTTGGGCCCGATCTCGCAATCCCGGCCGATGGCCACGCCTGGACCGATCACGGTGTTCGCGCCGATCCGGGTCCCCCGTCCCACTCGAACGCCGGAACCCAGCACCACGCGAGGTCCGATCTCCGCGCCTTCCTCCGCTATTCCCTCGGCCTTGCCAAACCGCGGACGGTGGAGACGGCCGGCCGCCAGGGCGTAGGCCGCCTGGGGACGATCGGTGAGGAGGAGGACGCAGTCGGCCGGAGCGATCTCGGCGTCGGCCTTGCGGATGAAGCAGGCGCCGGCGCGGCCAGCCGCCAGGCTGTCGGCGTGCCGGCGATCCTCAAGAAAGGTGACGCTGTCGGCTGCGGCGTGGTCCAGAACGGCCACGGCCGCGACCATGCGGCCGCCCACGCCAGGGTCGGCCAGGACGGCGTCCGTCAGCTTGGCTAGGTCGGCCAGGCTGACGGGACCCAGGTCCTCGAAGAAGCGCGGATCGGGCATCTGCCCGCGCGCCTCAGCGCGCGGTGGCGCCGGCGGGAGCCGCGGCCTGCTGGTCGAGACGTTCCCGCTCGAAGGCGAACTGGCTGATCTTGGCGTCCAAGGCGGTCACGATGGCCGGCGTGATATCCATGGCTCCGCCGCCGCCCAGGACCACGGCCTGGCGGTTGAGGACCACGGAGCACTGGCGCTGATTGGCCACCTGCTGGACGAGCGGGCTCAGCTCCTGGCCGACGCGGGCCAGAGCCTTCTGCTCGGTGGCGCCCAGCTCGCGCTCGCGCAGCTGGCCACGACGCTGCATGTCGTTGACCCGCACCTGCAGGGCGGCGGCGCGCTGTTCGAGCGTGGTGGCGTCGAGCGTGGCGCGCTGGGCGGCCAAGGTCTTGTCCTCGTTCTCGATGGCCGTGCGCAGGCCGGTGAGCTCGGCCTGGACCTGGGCCAGCAGCTGCTGAAGCCGCGTGTTCACGTGCGCGCCGACCTTGGAGGAGCCGACCGCGCCCTCCACGGAGAATACGCAGAGGCCGGGAATGGCCGGGCCGGTTATCGCGGCGGCCGCGGGAGCGGCGGCCGGGCGGGCCGGAGCGGCGGGCTGCTGGGCGAAGGCCGAGCTGCTCGCGAGAAGGAGGGCCAGGGCGCCCCCGGCCATGGCTTGGATCTGGGAGTTCATGAGCTTTCTAGAACCTGGCTGTTTGGGTGAAACGGAAGGTTTCCGTCTTGTCGTAGGCTTCTTTGGCAAGAACACGGCTGAAATCAAACCGGATGGGCCCCATGGGTGAGCGCCAGAATATGCTGATACCGGCCGCGGCGCGCAGCGACAGGTCGTCTCGGATGCAGACGTTCCGCTCGCCGGCGGTGGCGTAGTTGGGGATTTCCGTAGGGATCAGCGGGTTCTCGGGGTCGGCTGCGGGGTTCGAGATCTGCGGGGTCTGGCAGTCCACGTCGCCCTGCCGGTAGAGCAGGTCGGACTTGTCGAGCTTGCCCAAGGTCCCGACGTCCGCGAACAGCGAGGCCTTGATGCCATACTGTTCGGGCAGGAACGTGGGGATGGTAAGTTCCGCCGAGCCGATGCCGAAGATTTTCCCGCCGAGGGCGTCGGCGCGAATGAAGCTGGTGTCGCGCGGACCGATGCCGGCGATCTCGAAACCGCGGAAGGTGTTGCCGCCCTTGAAGAAGCGATCGTTGATCCGCACCGTGTCGTCGTTCCAGCCGGTGACGTAGCCGGCCGATCCCGTGAGGCTGAACACGAACGCCCGGGTGAAGGGGTGCCACCAGCCACCTTCCACTTCGGTCTTGATGTAGTTCACGTCGCCGCCCAGGCCCGCCAGGTCCTGGTTGGCCGCGATATGGAAGCCACGGGTCGGGTTGAGATAGTCGTCGCGGCGGTCGAGGCTGAGCCCGAAGCCCACCAACGAGGCTATGGATGTGCCTTCCTGCTCGCAGAGCGCCAGCGAGAGCTGCGGGGCCAGCGGGTCGCAGTACCCTTCCAGGATTCGGATCTCGTCGTGGCGCAACACGTAACGCAGCGAGCCGCGCGCGTTGAGGCTGAGCGGGAAGTTGGTCCGCAGGGTCATGCCGTAGGTGGTGGTGTCGTAGGCCGAGTAGTCCGAAAGGTCGTACTGCACCCCGTAGAGGTCGATGCCGGCCGAGAGGTCGCGGCCCATGAACCTCGGCTCCGTGAAGGAGAGGTCCAGTTGCTTGCGCCGATAGCCGGCCGAGATCATAGCCCGGACGTCCTGCCCTCGCCCGCGGAAGTTGGTCTGCTGGATGCCGAGGTCGATGATCAGCTTGTCCAGCGAGGAATAGCCCGCGCTGAAGGACAGTTGGCCCGTGGGCTGCTCCTCGACCCGCACCTGCAGCGTGGTGCGGTCGGGCGCCGTCCCGGGCTGCTCGGTGATCTCGACTTCCTTGAAGAAGCCCAGAGCCCGGATCTCGCGGCGCGACCGGTCCACCAGCGCGCGATTGTAGGCGTCGCCTTCCACCACGCTCATCTGGCGGCGGATGACATAGTCCAGGGTCTGCGAATTGCCGACCACCTCGATGCGGTCGACGTAGACGCGCGGCCCCTCCTCCACCCGGAAGACCAGGTCGATCGTCCCGGTGGCCTTGTTGGGCTGGTAGCTCGGCCGGACGTCCACGAAGGCGAAGCCGGCGGCCCCCGCGGCGAAGGTCAGGGCGTCGGTGGCCTGCTCGATCACCTCATCCTGGTAGATCTGCCCCGAGCGGATCGGGACCAGAGCCTCCAGCACGCCCTTGTCGAGCTTCTGGAGCTGGGTCTCCACGGAAACCTTGCCGAACCGGTACCGCTGGCCCTCGTCCAGCGTGTAGGTGACGGCGAAACCGTTCTTGTCGAGCGCGAGTTCGGCCACCGCCGATGACACCCGGAAATCGTAATAACCCCGGTTGCGGTAGTGATCGCGCAGCCGCTCCCGGTCGAATTCGATCTGGTCGGGATCGTACTGGTCGGTGCTCGAGAAGAATTTGTACCAACGGGTCTCGTCGGTGACGACCACGTCCCTCAGGTCGTTGTCCGAAAATACCCGGTTGCCGAGGAAGTTGACGTTGAGGATCCCGCTCTTGGGGCCCTCGTCGATCTTGAAGATCAGGTCCACGCGCTTCTGCGGCAACTCGACGATCTGCGGCGTCACCGTCGCGGAGATGCGGCCGGACTTGCGGTAGAGCTCGACGATGCGCTGGACGTCGCCCTGCGCCCGGGCGCGGGTGAAGATGCCGCGCGGCCGCACGGTCACTTCGTCCCTGAGCTTCTCTTCCTTGAGCGCAGAATTACCTTCGAAAATCACCCGATTGATGATCGGGTTCTCGACCACGGTGATCACCAGGTCGCCGGCGGTGAAGTCGATGCGGGTGTCGGGGGTGAAGAGACCGGTCCGCAGCAGCGCCTTCAGGGCGAGGTCGATGCGCGCGGCGTCGATCGTCTCGCCGATCTGGATCGGCAGGTAGGAGGCCACGGTCGAGGGCTCGATCCGCTCGTTGCCGACGACGCGAATGCGCTCGACGACTCCCGACTGCGGCGCCTGTGGGGCCTGGGCGTGGGCCATGCGCGGCGTCACCAGGGCGGACGAACCCATCAGCAGGGCAAGGCCGGAGGCGAGCGCAGCGCTACAGGCGCGGGTCTTAAGCATCGAATCAGCCATTTCGGGAACTGGGGGAGGCTAGGAGAATAAGCCGCCTAGGAGATTGAACACACGGAGGCGCTGCAGGTCGTTCCAGGTTGCGAACAACATCAAACAGAGGACGAGTGCAAGGCCCACGCGGTACCCTGCCGCCTGAACCTTGGCGGCAAGAGGGCGCCGGGCGATCGCCTCATAGACATAGAACATCAGATGGCCCCCATCGAGAACGGGCACCGGCAGCAGGTTCATGAAGCCGATGGAGACCGAGATCAGCGCCGCCATGTTGATCAGGTTGAAGCCCACCGCCCCAAGCAGGGCCCCGAAATTCGGGGCGTCCTGCGCCCCCAGCTTGGCCACATTCTTGGTGACGTCGGCGATTCCCAGGGGGCCGCGCAATTGGTCGGCGTTCACCTGGCCGGTGATCATCCGCCCCAGGTAGTAGACGGTGGTCTCCAGGACGCTCCAGGTGCGCTGCACGGCGCCGCCAACCGCCTCGATCGGGTTGTAGCGGATGCGGATGTGATCTTCCGGCCGTTGCGAGGGACGCAGGCCGATGCGCCCGACGCGCTGCTTGCCGGCGACCGGATTATCCTCCTCCTGCCAGCTCGGCGTGGCCACCAGGGTCACCTGCCGGCCGTCACGCTCGACGACGAAGCTGGTGGGCACTTCGGCGCGGATCGCTACCGTGTTCAGCACCTCGTCGAAACTCTTCACCGCCCGCCCGTTGGCCTCGACGATGAGGTCGCCCTCACGGAACCCCGCCACGGCGGCGGGGCTGTTCGGCAGCACCTCGGCCACCCGGAACGGCAGGACCACCTGCCCCACGCTCATCAGGATGGCCGCGAAGATCGCGATGGCCAGCAGGAAGTTGGCGATGGGCCCAGCGGCGACAATGACCGCCCGCTGCCAGAGCGGCTTGAAATGGAAGTACCGGCCGAGCGCCGCCTCGCCTTCCTGGGCCACAAGTTCGCGGCGCATGTCGTCCAGGTCGGCTGAATCGGGGAGCGAGGCCATGTTCTCATCGCCCGAGAACCGGACATAGCCCCCCAGCGGCATCCACCCCAGGCGCCACTCGACGCCCGATTTGTCCCGCCACGCGGCGATGGGGTGACCGAAGCCGATGGAGAAGCGGTCGATCTTGGTGCCCAGCCACTTGGCGGCCAGGAAGTGGCCGAGCTCGTGCACCGTCACGACCACGCCTAGGACCAGCACGAACGGGACGATGAACAGGACGGTGTTCTGGAAGAACTGCAACATCGGGCTGAGATACTCCATCAGGCCAGCTCTTTCACCACATCATCGGCCAATCGCCGCGCGTTGGTGTCGGTGGCCTGCGCCATTTCGACCGGGTCGCCCCCCGACCCTGCAAGGCCGGCGCCGTCGAAGCGCTCAAGGGTCTCGGCCACCACCGAGCTGATGTCGAGGAAGCCGATGCGGCGGTCAAGGAAGGCCGAGACGGCGCGCTCGTTGGCCGCATTCATCGCCGCCGGGGCGCGTCCGCCAGCGGCCAGCGCCTGCTTGGCGATGGACAGCGCCGGGAAACGCTGCGGATCGGGTTCCTCGAAGGTCAGCGGGCTGGATTTCACCAGGTCCAGCTTGGGCGCGGGCCAGGGGAGCCGATCGGGCCAGGCGAAGGCGCAGGCGATCGGCGTGCGCATGTCCGGGGCGCCCAGCTGCGCCAGGGTTGAGCCGTCGGCGTACTCGACGAGTGAGTGGATGATCGACTGCGGATGCACCAGGACGTCGACTCGCTCGGGGGGCATGGAGAACAGGTAGGCGGCCTCGATCATTTCCAGGCCTTTGTTCATCATGGTCGCGGAATCGATCGAAATCTTGGCGCCCATGTTCCAGTTGGGGTGGGCCAGCGCCTGCTCGCGCGTGGCGGCGCCCATCGCCTCGCGGCTCCAGGTGCGGAACGGCCCGCCCGAGGCGGTCAGGATCAGGCGCAAGACGTGGGCGGCGGCCAGCGGATCGAGCACCTGGAAGATCGCCGAATGCTCGGAATCTACCGGAACGACCACCCCGCCGGCCAGCTTGGCCGTCTTGAGCAGCGAGGGTCCGGCGCAGACCAGGCTCTCCTTGTTGGCGAGCGCGATCACGGCCCCTGCCTTGGCCGCAGCCAGGGTGGGCGCCAGGCCCGCGAAGCCGACGATGGCGCTCATCACCCACTGGGCGTCGGCGCCGGCCATGTCGCGCACGGCCGCCGCGCCCGCCGCCACCTCGATACCCGAGCCTTGCAGGCGCTCGCGCAACTCCTCCAGCCGACTCTCGTCCTCGATCACCGCCACCTTCGGCCGCCAGCGCAGGGCCTGCTCGGCCAACCGCGCGGCGTTGCGGCCGGCGGTCAGGGTCACGACCTCGACCTCGACCCCGGCCTGTTCGAACAGGTCCAGGGTGGAGACACCGACCGAGCCCGTTGATCCCAGGACGCTGACCCGACGCGGCAGGCTCAATGGCCCCATCCCCAGTGGTTGGCTAGGCGGGCGATGGCCATGGCCACCGCGGCGAACATCAGGCCGTCCACGCGGTCCAGCAGCCCGCCATGGCCGGGGATCAGGTCGCCGGAATCCTTCACCCCGAACCGGCGCTTGAGCGCCGATTCCCAGAGATCTCCACCCATGGTCGCCAGGCCGACGAGCAAGCCGATCAGCCCCGCGGCCCAGGTATTGAGCTGGAACTGGGAGAAGGCCGCCATCGAGGCGCCGACGGCGGTGGCCGCCCCCAGCCCGCCCACGAAGCCGGACCAGGTCTTGTTGGGGGAGAATCGTGGCCAGAGCTTGGGCCCCTTCAGCGCGCTTCCCACGGCGAAGGCGCCGATATCGGCCATCCAGGTCGCGGCGAACAGCATCAGCGTCCACCAGGCGCCCTGATGCGACAGGGTCTCGTTGGAATCCCGCAACCACACAAGCGCGAGGGCGGCAGGCGCGATGTACAGCACGCCCAGGCCGGCGTCGGCGCGGCGCTCGATCGCCCCGCCCGCCAGCATGGCGGCCGCCACGGCGCCCACCGCCACCGCGGCCCAGGCGAGCACGTAGCGGTCGTGATGCATCAGGAAGACGCCGGCCAGGACGGCGACCATCACCAGGACCGAGACGCGGACCGGCGAGGCTTTGGCGCTCATCGAGCCCCACTCGAAGGACAGCAGCGTCACCCCGACGGAGACCAGGACCAGGTAGGCCCAGCCGCCGAACCAGACGGCGGCCAGGGCGGCCGGGACCATCACCGCGGCGGACGCGACGCGGAGGCCCAGATTTGACCAGTCGAACCGCTTAGCCGGCGGCAAGGACGTCATCTTGGGCGACGGCGCCATAGCGGCGGTCCCGGGCGGCATAGGCCGCCAGAGCCGCCTTCAGGTGCTCCAGGCCATAGTCCGGCCAGAGGACATCCTGGAAGATCAGCTCCGAATAGGCCGCCTCCCAGAGCAGGAAGTTTGAAAGCCGCTGCTCGCCGGAGGGCCGGACGATCAGGTCGGGCGGCGGAAGTCCGGCCGTGGCCAGATGGGACGCGAACGCGGCCTCGTCGAGGTCCGAGGGCTTGGCGCGGCCGGCGGCCACCGCCTCGGCGAACCGCCGCGCCGCATCGGCGATATCGGCCTGGCCACCATAGTTGAAGGCGATGTTGAGGAAGAAGGCGTCGTTGCCGGCGGTCCGCGCCTCGGCGTCCTCGATCAGCCGCACCAGTTCGCCCGACAGGCCTTCGCGCCGGCCGATCACCCGCACGCGGACGCCCTCGCGTTCCAGCCGGGCGATATCGCTCTCGAAATACCGTTTCGGCAGCGCCATCAGCTCGGCCACCTCGGCGGCCGGCCGGCTCCAGTTCTCGGTGGAGAAACCGAACACCGTCAGCCAGCGGATCCCGAGTTCCGCCGCGGCCGACACCGTCCGCTTCAGGGCCTCGACACCCGCCCGGTGGCCCAGGGACCGCGGCATGCCGCGCCGTTTGGCCCAACGGCCATTGCCGTCCATGACGATGGCCACGTGCAAGGGCTGCGCTGGCGCGCCCTCGGACGGGGTCTTCTCAGGGGCGGCCATGAACGTCGTTATCCCGGGGGCGCACGATCAGACGTGCATGATCTCTTGTTCCTTGGTTTTCAAGGCTTCGTCGATGCGCTTGATCGCCTCGTCGGTGATCTTCTGGACCTCGGACTCGAGCTTCTTTTCCTCGTCCTGGCTGATCACCCCGTCCTTCTGGGCCTTGCGCAAATCCTCGTTGGCGTCGCGGCGGACGTTGCGCACCGCGATCTTCTGGGTTTCGGCGTATTTGCCGGCCACCTTCACCAGGTCCTTGCGGCGTTCCTCGGTGAGCGGCGGGACCGGGATGCGCAGGGTCTGGCCATCGACCACCGGGTTCAGGCCCAGGCCGGCGGAGCGGATCGCCTTCTCGGTGGAGACCACTAGGGCCTTGTCCCAGACGTTGACCACCAGCATGCGGGCTTCGGGGACGCTGACGGCGCCCACCTGGCTGATCGGCATCGAGGCGCCGTAGGCCTCGACCGTGATCTGGTCGAGCAGACCAGCGGAGGCCCGGCCGGTGCGCAGGCTTCCGAATTCCTCCTTCAGGGCCACGACCGCCTTGTCCATGCGGTCCTTGTATTTCGGGATGGCGGGTTTCTCGGCGGTGGCCATACGGCGTCTCCGGCTTCTTTGGTCAGGCGATGGTCGTGAAGACGCCTTCGCCCCTCAGGACTTTCAGGAAATTACCCCGCTCGCGGATGGAGAACACCACGATCGGCACGTGGTTGTCGCGCATCAGGCTGACCGCGGAGGTGTCCATGACCCGCAGGTCCTTGGCCAGCACTTCCTGGTAGCTGAGGGTCTGGTAGCGCTCGGCCTTGGCGTCCTTCTTGGGGTCGGCCGTGTAGACGCCGTCGACGCTGGTGCCCTTGAGCAGCGCGTCGCAACCCATCTCGGCCGCCCGCTGGGCGGCGGCGGTGTCGGTGGTGAAGTAGGGCGCGCCCAGGCCGGCAGCGAAGATCACCACCCTGCCCTTCTCCAGGTGCCGCAGCGCCCGACGACGGATGTAGGGCTCGCACACCTCCTGCATCGGGATCGCCGACTGCACCCGGGTGTAGACCCCGATCTTCTCCAGGGCAGCCTGCAGGGCGAGCGCGTTCATCACCGTGGCCAGCATGCCCATGTAATCGGCGCTCGCCCGCTCCATGCCCCGGCCGGCCAGGGAGATGCCGCGGAAGATGTTGCCGCCGCCGATCACCAGGCACAGCTGGACGCCGGTCTGAACCACCTCGGCGATGTCGGAAGCGGCGCGCTCCAGCACGTCGGTGTCGATGCCGAACGACTGGTCGCCCATCAGCACCTCGCCGGACATCTTCAGGAGCACTCGTTTGTAGCGCGGCTGAGTGGCGGGCATGGCGATTCCGGGCTGTGACGGCGAATACATATAGCAAGGGCGCGGCGCGCGTCGAACGCGCCGCGCCCTTTTTCAGGACTGGGCCTTATCGGCCGATCAGGCCTTGCCGGTCATCTGGGCGACTTCGGTGGCGAAGTCGGGACCCGAGGGGCCCTTGTCGACGCCCTCGCCCAGGGCGAAGCGCACGAAGCCCTTCACCGACACCGGCGAGCCGAGGCTCTTGGCGGTCTCGGCGACCAGCTGCTCGATGGTTTGGTCGGGGTTCATCACGAACGGCTGCTTCAGGAGGACGACTTCCTCCTGCCACTTGCGGACCCGGCCCTCGACCATCTTGGCGGCGATCTCCGGCGGCTTGCCGGATTCGATGGCCTGCTCGACCAGGAAGGTGCGTTCCTTCTCGACGGCGGCGGGGTCCAGGTCGTCGGGGCTGAGCGACAGCGGCGGGGTCGGCGTACCGGCCACGTGCAGCGCGATCTTGCGGCCAACGTCCTTCAGAACGGCTTGGTCGCCGGCGCCTTCCAGCGCGACGAGCACGCCGAGGCGGCCCACGCCTTCACCGGAGGCGTTGTGCAGGTAGAGCGACACCGCGCCCTGGGCCACCGATAGGCGGGCCGAGCGGCGCAGCTGCATGTTCTCGCCGATGGTGGCGATGAGGTTCGTCACCAGGTCCGAAACGACTTCGCCCTTGGCGGTCTTGGCGGCCGAGATGGCCTCGACGCCTTCCACGGTCAGCGCCACCGCCGCGATATCGCGGGCGCCCTGCTGGAAGATGTCGTTCTTGGCCACGAAGTCGGTCTCGGCGTTCAGCTCGATGAGCACGCCGGTCTTGCCGTCCGCGCTCACCAGACCGGCGACGACGCCCTCGGCCGCGGCGCGGCCGGACTTCTTGGCGGCCTTCGAGAGGCCCTTGGACCGCAGCCAGTCGCTGGCCGCTTCGATATCGCCGCCGTTCTCCTGCAAGGCGCGCTTGCAGTCCATCATGCCCGCGCCCGATTTCTCGCGCAGTTCCTTGACCAGCTGAGCGGTGATTTCCGCCATGGTCGGCTCCTTCAATCTAGGGTCCGGTCGGCCCCACTATGGAGGGCCGACCGTCGGGTTTTTGTGTCAGCCGGAGCCCGTCAGGCTCAGCCGGCTTGTTCTTCTTCATTGGAAGGCTCGACCGCCGCCGCTTCCGGAGCCGCTTCCGCTTCGGGAGCAGCTTCGGGGGCCGCTTGGGCTTCCGGGGCGGCTTCCGCTTCCGGAGCAGCTTCGGCTTCAGGCGCGGCCGTCTCGACCGGGGCCTCGGCGGTCATCTCGGCCTCCAGGGCCGCGGCTTCCGGCGCGCTCACCTCGGGCTCGGCGACGGGCGCCGGGGCGCGGCGGGCCAGAGTCGGCTCGATGGGAGCCTCCGAGGCGCCCAGGTCGACGCCGGCCGCCGATTGGCCGGCCGCCAGGCCGTCGAGGATCGCGTCGGCCAGCAGGTCGCAATAGAGCTGGATGGCGCGCGCCGCGTCGTCGTTGCCGGGCACCGGATAGGTGATGCCGTCGGGATTGGAGTTGGTGTCCAGGATGGCGATCACCGGGATGTTGAGCTTCCGGGCTTCCTGGATCGCGATCGCTTCCTTGTTGGTGTCGATCACGAACATCAGGTCGGGAATGCCGCCCATGTCCTTGATGCCGCCCAGGCTGAGCTCCAGCTTATCGCGCTCGCGGGTGAGCTGCAGCAGCTCCTTCTTGGTGCGGCCGCTTTCGCCTTCCATCAGGCCTTCCAGCTCGCGCAGGCGGGCGATGGAGCCGGACACGGTGCGCCAGTTGGTGAGCGTGCCGCCCAGCCAGCGGTGGTTCACATAGTATTGGGCGCAGCGCTTGGCCGCCGTCGCCACCGGCTCGGAAGCCTGGCGCTTGGTGCCCACGAACAGGATGCGGCCGCCGCCGGCGGCGATCTCACGCGCCTTCACCAGAGCCTGGTGCAGCAGCGGGATCGACTGCGACAGGTCGATGATGTGGATGTTGGAGCGGGCGCCGAAGATGTACTTGTCCATCTTCGGGTTCCAGCGGTGCGTCTGGTGGCCGAAGTGGGCGCCGCTCTCGAGCAGCTGGCGCATGGAAAAATCAGGCAGAGCCATCGTCTGTTTCTCGTCTTTCTTCCGGTTGGACCTCCGCGGGCAACCCTCCCCTTGGGGAGGACCGGAACGGACAGGACGGGATGTCTCCCCGCCAAGCCGCACGCCCGCGTGTGGATTGAAGGCGGGCATGTAGGCGGAAAGCGGCGGAAAAGCAAGTGGATGGGATGGGTTCTCGACCGTCCCGTCTGGAGGCGTACAGCCGACGCCTTGCGGCAGGAGGCCGTAAAGCTAAGCTTCAGCCATGTGGAAGCGGTCCATCCTGATCGTCCTGGCGTGGCTGGTGCTGGTCCTGGTCGCGCTTCCAGTGGGCTTTGTCTCCCTGAAGCTGGTGACGATCGGGATGAGTCAGGGCGAGATTCGCCCTTGGCTTCTTTACAGTCGTGGCGTGGACCGCCTTGGCCCGATCCCTAGGTTCTCCTGGATCGCTCCGGGCGAGCCGAGGCCCGCACCGGCTGTCGCCGCAGTCGTCGTTGGGGAGAATGGTGAGCCCCATTGTGGAAAAACCGCGGAGCCAGACGCCTGCCTGCGTCGCAACTTCCGCTCCTTCCTGAACCAGCACGGGGAGGACGAACTGAAGGGTAGTCCGGGCGAACGCATATACCGGTTCCTTGACCTCCCAGCCTGCAGCGCCAGCACCTCGATCCGCTTCACCCTTAGATCCGACGGCACGGGCGATATCGCGGTCGCGCGCTTGGCGCCCTCGAACGAGGGCCCGCGCCCTACCCTACAGGTTCAGACCGTACGCCTGACGCCACGCAAAGCTGCTGCTCTCGAAAGGAAGTTGCGGGGCGAGAAGGCCAACTGGATCACACCGGACGCTCGCGCGCTCGTGCTCAGGCGCACCGGCTATGATGGCGTTTCGTCGGTGTACGAAGCCGTGATCGATGGGCGCTATCGTTACGCCTACCGAGATTCCGGCGATTGGGATGCGGCCTATCTTGAAAGGCTGGGCGAGCGGTTCCGTCGCGCCGTTCCCGGCCTGGAGCCGTCGCGAAGCGATTGCTAGCCGTACCTAAAGGTCCTCGATGAAGACCACCCCCGGCGCCGTCTTCAAGGCGCCGCGCACCGCGCCGTCCAGGGTGAACCGGCCCGGGAGCTTCAGCTCCACCTCGCGGCCGGCCAGGCCCGCCACCAGGATGATCTCCCCGCCCCGCGGATTGGTGACGCCCTCCAGCCGCTTCTTCAGGGCCTCGATCTCGGCGCTGCGGGGCGCCAGGTGGACGCGCAGGCCGGCGACCACGTTCTCCACGGCCTTCTCCACCGGCTCCACGTCGTCGCCGAAGAACCGGACCTCGCCGTCGGTGGCCTTGGCGCGGACCTTGATCGCCACCGCCCGGCCGGGCTCCAAGAGGTCGCGGCACTTGCGCAGGGCCTCAGGGGGAAACAGCACCTCGTACTCGCCCGTGGGGTCGGAGAAGGTGACGAAGGCGAACTTCTCGCCGGTACGCGAGGGCCGCTCCTGCTTGCGGCGCACGACGCCGGCCATCCGCAGGGCCTCGGCGCCGGCGATGGCCTTGGCCACCGCGTCGGTCAGCAGGTCGGTGCGCTTGCGGCGCAGGGCCTCGACCATGTCCTCCAGCGGGTGGCCCGACAGGTAGAAGCCCACGGCCGCCAGCTCATGATCCAGTCGGTCCACCGGGTTCCAGGCCTCTGTGCGCGGCAGCCGCGGCCGGGCGGCCTCGGCCTGATCGCCGAACAGGCTGACCTGGGATGAGGCGCGGTCGGCGGCCACGCTCTGGGCGTAGCCGATCAGCACCTCGGCGGCCTCGACCAGTTGGGCGCGGTTCGGGTGGATCGCGTCGAAGGCGCCGGCCCGGGCCAGGGTCTCGAAGGTACGCCGGTTGACCTGGCGCGGATCCACCCGCTCGACGAAGTCGAAGATGTCCCGGAAGGGCCCGCCCTCCCGGCGCACCTGGGCCACATGCTCCATGGCCTGCAGGCCGACGTTGCGGATGCCGCCAAGCGCATAGAGCACCTCCCCGGCCTCCACCTCGAAGTCGGCCTCCGAGCGGTTCACGCACGGCGGCTTCACCGGCACGCCGAAGCGCTTGGCGTCCTGGTAGAAGACCGACAGCTTGTCGGTGTTGGCGATGTCCAGGCTCATCGAGGCGGCGAAGAACTCCACCGGCGCGTTGGCCTTGAGCCAGGCGGTCTGGTAGCTCACCACCGCATAGGCCGCGGCGTGGGACTTGTTGAAGCCGTAGCCCGCGAACTTGTCGACCAGGTCGAAGATCGCCCCGGCCTGGGCGGCGGGCACGCCCTTTTCCGCCGCGCCGGAGATGAAGCGCGCGCGCTGCTGCTCCATCTCGTCCTTCTTCTTCTTGCCCATGGCCCGGCGGAGCAGGTCGGCTTCCCCCAGGCTGTAGCCAGCCAGGATCTGGGCGATCTGCATCACCTGCTCCTGGTAGACGATGATCCCGTAGGTCTCCTTCAGCACCGCCTCGAGCATCGGGTGCAGGGTGTCGATGGGCTTGCGGCCGAACTTGCAGTCGACAAAGGCCGGGATGTTGTCCATCGGGCCCGGCCGGTAGAGCGAGACGATGGCGGTGACGTCCTCGATGGACGAGGGCCGCAGCTGGCGCAGGGTGTCGCGCATCCCCTGCCCTTCCAGCTGGAACACCCCGATGGTCTGGGCGCTGCTCATCACCTCGTAGGCGGCCGCATCGTCCAGCGCGATTGTCTCGATGTCGACGCCCGCGCCGCGCTTCTCCAGGTGCTTCACCGCCCGGTCGATGACGGTGAGGGTCTTCAGTCCCAGGAAGTCGAACTTCACCAGGCCGGCGCTTTCCACCCACTTCATGTTGAACTGGGTGGCCGGCAGCTCCGAGCGCGGGTCGCGATAGAGCGGGGTCAGCTGGGTGAGCGGCCGGTCGCCGATCACCACGCCGGCGGCGTGGGTCGAGGCGTTGCGGTAGAGGCCCTCAAGCTGCAGGGCGACGTCCAGCAGCCGCGCCACCGCCTCGTCCCGCTGGCGTTCCTCGCGCAGCCGCGGCTCGATCTCGATGGCCTGGGCCAGGGTGACCGGATTGGCGGGGTTGGCCGGCACCATCTTGGCCAGGCGGTCCACCTGGCCCAGCGGCAGCTGCATCACCCGCCCGACATCGCGCAGCACGGCCCGGGCCTGCAAGGTGCCGAAGGTGATGATCTGGGCCACCCGGTCCTCGCCGTAGCGCTGCTGGACGTAGGTGATCACCTCTTCCCGCCGCTCCTGGCAGAAGTCGATGTCGAAGTCGGG